>CAYTLI010000048.1:0-16326 GCA_964438455.1 uncultured Pseudohongiella sp. | reverse complement strand
CCGGTCCGCTCGATCAGATCACCGATACACCGATGGAGTGGGATATCGAGGAAGACGGTGTCTATCGCGCCAGCTTCACCGTCGAGGAAGAAGGGGTCTATAACCTGCTGGTCGACGTGGCTACGGTAGCAGGCGAGGGCGCAGCCGGTGGCTCCGAGAAACGAGCTGCTTTTGTCGTCACGCCTTCATTGCGCGAATACAACAATGCCGAAATGGATAGTGGCCTGCTGGCGAGGATAGCCGATGCCAGCGGCGGCAGTTATTTCAATATCAACGATGCGGCACAACTGGCCAATACTATCGAGTTCACCCCGAATGCCTATTCCCGGGAAGTGCAAATCGATCTCTGGGATCAGCCCTGGTTATTGGCTCTGTTGATTGCCTTGTTGTGCATGGATTGGATTGCACGAAGACTACGAGGATTGTCCTGATGAAATTCTCTCGCAGAAACCGGATACAAGCATTCCTGGTGAGTGCACTATGGTTGTTGTTCACACCACTGTCAGCCCAGGACATACTCGACAATTATTTTCTCGACCGTCCGGAAACGAAGAAGTACGCAGTTATTATTGTTGGCCCGGCAGTTGGTGAAACCAATGAGCAGCGCTTTCGCCAGTGGGGATTTTCACTGCACGACATCCTTGCCCGTGACTATGGTTACAGCTCCGAAAGCATCACTCTGCTCTATGATGACGGAGACGACAGCTTTACCGGTGGTGAGCGTGTTGATGGTGCGAGCAGCCGGGAAGGGATCGAACAGAGTTTCGATGAATTACTCGCAGAGGTCGAGACAGGTGACCAGATTACTTTATATCTGATCGGTCATGGCTCGGGTGCCGAAGAAGAAGCGAAATTTAATATCGTGGGGCCCGACATGACAGGCAATGAATTTGCCGCCCTGTTGGATCAGTTCGATCGCCAGGACATGGTGATTATCAATACCACCAGTGCCAGTTTTGGATTCTCGGCCGCATTGTCCAGCGAAGGGCGGGTAGTGATCTCTTCAACCCGCTCTCCCTCCGAGCGCTACGATCCGATTTTTTCTGGATACTTCATTGAGGCTCTCGAGCAACGCAACGGTGATCGTGACAAGAACAACCGTGTTTCCATGCTGGAAGCATTCGAGTACGCCAAGGCCAATGTTGAGGCCTGGTATGCCGAGCAGGGAAGGCTGGCGGCTGAACATGCGGGCCTCGATGACAATGGCGATGCGCTGTTTTCACTGGAACCGGGTTTTGAGCAGGCAGATGGCCGGCTGGCGGAGATCGCCTATATCGATGCTCTCGTTGACGATACCAGTGGTCTCTCAAGTGAGGCACTGGCTTTGAAATCAAGAGTGCAGGAACTGGAGCGTTCGGTTTTTATCCTGCGCGGTCGCAAGGCAGAGTATCTCGAGGCAGACTACTGGCAGCGTATGGAAGAGCTGCTGGTAGACCTGGCACGTGCTACGGCGCTATTTAACAACACACTCGCAGCGGATGGGTTGAACAATGACTAAACGTATTCGACAAATGCTGATCTGGTCTTCGTTATTGGTCAGTGTAATTTTTGCCAATGCTGCACCCGGTCAGGATGATTTAACCCAGTCGGGAGATTCGGCCCTGTTTCGCGCCGAGCAGCTGATGCTCAATGGCTCCTATGCTGCTGCCAGCGAAATGTTCCAGATGGCCGATGGCCTGGATCGGGTCGATGGACTGATCGGTTCCAGTAAAGCCTATTACATGATGGGTAACCTGCGCGAAGCAGAGCGAGTGGTAGCAGATGCGATCGATGACGATTACGCCGATTCGCCCCTGCTCAGTACGCAACTGGCAGAGATCAAGCGTGCTCAGGGACAATCAGCGGAAGCGCTGGAAATATTGCGAGCGGTGGCAGAGGGCCAGGGAGAACCTCCCGTGCGCACACTGGTGCAGTACGGTAGCGTGCTGAAGTTTCGTGGTGAGAAAGAAGCGGCCTTCCGGGTGCTGAACCAGGCGGTGCAGCGCTACAACAACGGGCTGGTGTTCGCGTCAGAAGATGTTGCCATGGTGGCCCTGGCCAGCTGGTTGCTGGGTAATTTTCACGACGCCAACAGCCTCTTTGATGAAGCAACCAGGGCGAACCCGAATAATCTGGAAGCCCATACCCTGTGGGCCGATCTTTTCCTGGAAAAATACAATGCCGCGGATGCTGAGAGGGGATATCAGGATGCGCTCGATATCAACGGCCGCTATGTGCCTGCGCTGGTAGGAATCGCCCAGGTCGTCGGTGACGAACGAGCCCTGCAACGGGCTCTGGCAATCAATCCGAATTACGTGCCAGCCCTGGAGACCTATGGCCAGTTGCTGATGATGAACAGTCGCGAAGACGAGGCGCAGGAATATTTTCGCCAGGTACTGGCATTGAATCCCGAGTCGCTGACGACGCTGGGCGTGTTGGCGGCAGCAGCAGCCCTGGAAGAGCGAGAAGATGATTATGCGAACTACAAGGCACAGGTTGATGCTTTTAGTCCGGATAATCCCGAGTTCCTGGGTGATGTGGCGGACAGCCTGGGCAAAAACTATCGTTTTACCGAAGCCGTGGAATTTGCGCGCGCAGCCATTGCCGCCGATCCCGAGTACTGGCAGGGCTACACCCTGCTGGGCAATAACCTGGTGCGCCTCGGCGAAGAAGAAGAGGGCAAGCGCAACCTTGAGATCGGCTTCGACAATGACCCATTCAATGTCATGACTTCAAACATACTCAAGGTGTTTGACACCATTGAGACCTATGCAACACTTGAAAGCGAACACTTCAAGGTGCATATGAGTGAACGCGATGCCGATATTCTCTGGCCCTACCTGGAGCCCTTGCTGGAAGAGTCCTGGGACACGCTGACCGCCAAGTATGGCTTCGAGCCGGAAGGTCCTATCCTGATAGAGGTGTTTGAAAATTCCGAGGACTTTGCAGTGAGATCGGTCGGCTTGCCAGACATCGGGCCACTGGTTGGGATCTGTTTTGGTAAGGTCATCACCCTGATTTCTCCCGATACACTGACCGCTAACTGGCAGGAGATCGTCTGGCATGAGTTTATGCATGTGATAACCCTGCAGATGACTGACAACAAGATGCCGCGTTGGTTATCAGAAGGCATCTCTGTCTGGGAAGAGCGGGAAGGCCGTCCCTATTGGGGTCGGGACCAGGGCCTCGACCTGGTGCGCGCAGCCGAGCAGGACAAGCTGCTGCCGGTAGCCAGCCTGAATTCCGGATTTTCTGGTGCCAGAAACAATGCCGATCTGAGCTTCGCCTATTTTCAGTCCTACCTGGTAGTGGACTACATCGCGCGGGAATATGGTTTTCCAAAACTTGTCGAACTGATCGAACAGTATGGCTTGATCAAGGAAGACAGTGAACGTTTCGCCGAAGTGTTCAACATGAGTATCAATGAATTCGACGGTGGATTCAGAAGCTGGATCGATCAGCGCGTTCAGGAAATCAATGTCTACGCCCACACAGAAGACGTGCCCGATGAAGGCGATGGCCATGGTCACGGCATTCGTGAGAACAGCAGTGCGATTCTCGCCGAGCTTTACAATAACGCGTCGCTAAAACAACACATGCGCTCGCGCATCGAAGAAAACCCGAGAGATTTTCAGGCTTACCTGCAGCTCGGTATCGTTCTGTTCAAAGAAGAAGCTTTCGATGAAGCAAAGACCTATCTGGAGACTGCCTACGACATGTTGCCGTCTTATACCGGCTACCCCAGTCCTCCACTGGTGTTGGCGCAGATCTACGAGCGGGAAGGCAACCGGGATATGCAGCTTCAGTGGCTGGAAACTTTACTGGAAAGTCTGCAGCACGATTATGGATCAGCGATTATTCTGGCAGAGGCCGCGCTTGAACTAGATGACTACGAGCGCGCCGCCTACTATATCGATCGTGCGATCCAGGTGGATCCATACCGTCAGGACGTACACCAGCTCAAGGCAGATTACGCCATGGCTATCGAGGACTCGCAGTTGGCAGTGACTGAGTATGAAGTGTTGATGAAGCTGGAAATAAGTGATCCTGTCGAGGCGCGCACCAATCTTGCCGAGGCCTACCTGCGCAACGGGCAAATTGCTGAAGCGAAGCAGAATGTTCTCTATGCGCTCGAGCAAGCGCCCAGTTTCGAACGCGCCCAGCAGTTGTTGCTCGAGTCTGTAGACAGGGAAGCGATTCAGTGACGTCCAGCCGCTACATGCCTGCCACCTTGCTGCTCGGCCTGCTGTTAGCATTGAGTCAGGCGGCTATGGCACAGGTAGTTCGACTTGATGGTTTGAGTGATAACGAAGACCTGGCTATCTATGGCGACGACATAACTGAATTCACCTGGCTGCGAGGCCAGTATACGAATCATGGTGGCGGTCGCGGCGGATTTGGCTATCGCCGCAGGGGTGGCTGGTGGGACACAGACTATCCTGACTCCGATGAAAATTTCCTGCGTGGTGTGCAGCGCTATACCAATGTAGATACCAACCCGCGCAGCCATACTTTTCTTCAGCTCACCGATCCCAGGTTGTTCGAACATATCTTTCTCTACATGAACTGGAAACGGGTACCGATCGGTTCATCCTATTCCGGTCCCAACTTCAGCCCTGAAGAGATCGAGGTGCTGCGCGAATTCATGTTGCGTGGTGGCTTCGTCATGGTCGACGATTTCTGGGGCCAGCCTCACCTGGATGACATGTTCATGGAAATGGGCAAGATCTGGCCCGACCGGGAAATCGTCAAGCTGGATACCAGCCACGAAATTTTTCACATCTTTTTTGATATCGACGAACTGGCGCAGGTGCCGGGCAGAATGGTGACCTGGGATTTCGGCGGTTTTATGAGCCTCGATGATCCCAGCTACCCGCCGGAGGTCTATGCAGTGCTCGACGATGATGGCCGCGTGATGATGGTGGCCAACTACAACACAGATCTTGGCGATGGCTGGGAACATACGTTTTATGAAGGCTATCCAACCAAATACACCAATGAAGCCTACAAGATAGGAATCAATTTTCTAATTTACGCATTTAGCCACTGATGGACGGGAACGAAAATGGCAGAAACAGAAGAAGTATTGGATATTGAGAATCAGGATGATATTGCCCTGGTCAGGCGCATGCAGGAGGGCCGCGACCAGATCGTTGCCGAGATCAAGAAAGTCATTGTCGGCCAGGAGTCGATTATCGATGAATTGTTGATCGCGCTGTTTGGCGGAGGCCACGTTCTGGTAACCGGTGTTCCCGGACTGGCGAAGACCTTATTGATCAAAACGGTGGCTGATATTCTGCAGGTGGATTTCAGTCGTATCCAGTTCACCCCCGACCTGATGCCTGCGGATGTTGTTGGCTCGGAAGTCGTAGAGGAGAACGAAGGAGGTCGCCAGCTTAAATTCGTTAAAGGTCCGATCTTTACCAACATCCTGCTCGCGGATGAGATTAACCGTACACCTCCCAAGACCCAGTCGGCTTTGCTGGAGGCGATGGAGGAAAGGCAGGTGACCGCTGCCGGGGTAACGCATCCGATGTCGAAGCCATTCTTCGTACTTGCAACCCAGAACCCGATTGAGCTGGAAGGCACCTATCCGCTGCCAGAAGCGCAGCTCGACCGGTTCATGTTCAAGATCGAGTTGGGTTACCTGTCGGAAGCTGATGAAGTTCAGGTGGTAAGCCAGACCACGCAGACTCATGACAACCCACTGTCCCACCCGCTTGGTGGTGAAGACATTCTCGATTTTCAACGTATCGCTCGCCAGGTACCTGCGGCGGAAGCGGTGATCCAATACGCGGTACGACTGGTACATGCATCACGGCCCCAGAGCGAGAATGCACCGGATTTCGTCAAGGATTGGGTGAGTTGGGGCGCAGGTATTCGCGCATCACAGAACCTGATTCTTGCCGGTAAGGTAAGGGCACTGTTGCTGGGACGCTACAACGTGTCCTACGGCGATGTGAGGGCCCTTGCGCCCTCGGTGTTTCGACATCGTATCCTGCTCAACTTCCACGCGGAGGCGGAACGCATAACCACCGATGAAGTGATCAATCGTCTGCTGGAAGCCGTGCCGGAACCGGCTGCCGAAATTTAACCACTGCTCAGCTGAAGCACATACATGTCAGAATCCATAAATTTTCTCGACCCGACGGTATTGGCAGGCCTCTCCAACCTGGAGCTGCGCGCACGGGTAGTTGTTGAGGGTTTCTTGTCCGGTTTGCACAAGAGTCCGAACCGGGGATTTAGCGTCGAGTTCAATGACTATCGTCATTATCAGCGCGGCGATGATATGCGCCATGTTGACTGGAAGCTCTACGCACGCAGCGACAAGTTCTACATCAAGCAGTACGAGGATGAAACCAATGTCCGCTGCATGATCCTGCTCGATATCAGTTCTTCTATGGATTATACGTCTGGTGGCGTCAGCAAGCTTAACTATGGCGTTACTCTGGCGTCGGCACTTGCTTATTTCATCATGCGCCAGCGAGACGCTGTGGGCCTGATTACCTTTGATGAAGAGATTCGCGAATACATTCCCGCCCGCTGTCGCCAACCTCATTTGATGCGTATTCTGCGTGCATTGTCCCAGGTGGAATCCGGCAACAAGACCGATGCGGTGAAACCACTGACCGATCTCGCAGCCACCCTCAACAAGAAGAGCATCGTGATCCTGATTACCGATATGCTCGATGATGAAGAGAGGGTCATCAACACGCTGCAGAACCTCAGGGGCATGGGCAACGACATCATAACCTTCCAGATAATGGATGATGCGGAGCTGACCTTTCCCTTTAATGAGGCTTCCGAGTTTATCGACATGGAGAATAATGAAACCTATATCACTTCTCCTGCAGCGATTCGCAAGGCCTACCTGGAAAACCTGAATGAATTCCTGACATTCTGCCGCAAGAAATGCCAGAGCAGTGGTGTCGACTATACGCTATTGAACACGGCGCAGCCGCTGGATGAGGCGCTGTCGTCCTATATGTCGAAGAGGGCCAGGAGCTTCTAGCAGACTATGGTATTCCTGACTCCCATTTTTCTTCTTGGTTTGCTCGCGGCACTGATTCCGGTGGCGATTCACCTGATTCGGCGTGAGAAACCACCCAAGTTGATGTTCAGTACCATTCGCTTCCTGAAGAAAACCTCGAAGAAACTGGTGCTGTTTCAGCATCTGCAGCAGATAGCCTTGCTGCTGTTGCGAGCCGGCGTTATTGCGCTCTTGGTAATGGCGTTCGCCCGCCCGCTGTTTAATCAATCCGTTGCGCGCCTGGTAGATTCTGACCCGGAATCGGCGGTGATCCTGCTCGATATCTCCATGAGCATGCGTTACGACGACAATTTCGATCAGGCCAAGGATGAAGCGCTGGAAGTAATCGATCGACTTTCCCCGGGTGATCAGGTGGCGCTGATTGCTTTTTCAGATTCTGCCGAGTTGGTACGGGAACTGGATACCGATCTGGATGCCATGCGCAACCTGATCGGCGACATTGAGGAGCCGGGCTACGGCACTACCCGCTATTACCCCAATCTCAGGCTCGCCGACCAGTTGCTGGAAACGTCAAATTTCGACAATCGCGCCGTGTACCTTATATCTGACTTCCAGCAGGCGGGCATGCAGGCGGCAGATGAGGGCTGGAACCTGGCGCCGGGCGTCGCACTGACGACCATCGATGTCGGTGATCCGGAAAGCAGTAACCTGGTACTCACCGATGTACGTTCCCCTGTGCAACTCCTGGAGGAGGCGGCAGAGCAACAGATCCTGGCCCGGGTGAGAAGTACTGGCAGCCAGTATCTGGACCGGGGTGAAGTCTCGCTGAGTATCAATGGCCAGATGGTAGATAGACAGCCAGTCGACCTGGCCGAGCGTTCAGAAGAAGTTGTCACCTTTACCAGTAATTTTGACGCCGAAGGCACCTATGTAGGTGAGGTCAGGGTCGGCGGTGACGATCATGCTGACGACAATTCCTACTTCTTTACTGTCGATGTGTTGCCCAAGATTCGGGTGCTGGTCGTTAATGGTGAGGCATCAGAAAACTGGTTCGATGATGAAGGACACTGGTTTGGCCTGGCCGTGAGTGGACCGGCGACATCACCGTTTCAGCTCACCACCATAGAATCCGCTGAACTCAGTGTTGCGGCGCTACAACAAAATGATGTGGCGGTGCTGCTGAATGTTGGAGACCTGAACAATCAGCAGGCGCAGTCCCTGTCCAACTATGTAGCCGGTGGTGGCAGTTTGTTGATCGCGCCAGGCGACAGGGTTGAACCGGAATTGTTCAATCGCCAGTTTGCCAATCTGACTCCGGCCCAACTTCAAGCCCAGGACATCCTGGGTCGAGATGACTATCTGGTGATTGCCGACTATGACCGGCGTCATCCTATTCTGCGGCCATTGCAGGGCGACTGGTCTGCCCGCTTCCAGGGTCATTGGTCACTGAGCCCGGTAGCCGGTGCAGATGTGCTGATGCAATTCGACAGCACAGAAGCGGCGCTGGTGGAGCGGGAATTTGGCGAGGGCAGGGTGCTGTTGTTTGCCTCTACACTGGATCTGGAGTGGAATAACCTGGCCCTGCAGGGGCTGTATCTGCCGTTTGTGCACGAGACCCTGCGCCACCTGGTGCAGACAGAAACCCGGCAGCGTGACTACCAGGTGGGCGACAACATCAATCTCGATCCTAACCAGAATGCCAATGAATTCAGCGTCACTGACGCAAATGGTGACGCTCTCGACGTAAGCCCGGATGCCATCGTGGCTGCTATTCGTCCGGGCATCCTGAATGCCACCATCGACCAGATACCGGTAAGGCTGGCAGTGAACTTCCAGCCGGAAGAGTCTGATTTCACCCGTGTAGCCCCAGAGACTCTCTACGATGCCGTGATTAACCCGGACACCAATCCTATCCAGTCACGGGAAGTTCAGACTGCCCAGATGATAGAGGAACTGGAGCGGCCGCAACGCATGTGGTGGTATATCCTGGTGCTGGTTATGCTGCTGTTGCTGGCCGAGGCAGCGATTGCCAACCGTACCTATCGATAGCTCTTCTGAAAAATCTTTTCTAATCAGGATGTTGCAAGATAATTTCTGGTCACTTTGCGGGCGCAATGTTAATAGCGAAGCAGGACGGGTAATCGGGATTGTTTTCTCTGGCTGGGTCGCTAAAGCGGAGACTTGAAAGTCACTCAATGCTTTAGAAAAGGGGGGAACAAAGAAAAACTCCCAAGCTCCGTGCTTTAGCTATCTTCTCTGTTACCTTTATCCATAATCAGTACCAGTGAAGACTGTCCGGATATTAGCATAGCTTTCCAGAACCGTCGTTCGGGTAACAATTTATCACAAAGGAATGTGCTGTTGGATTCGTTGGATGCTGTGCTAAATTCTAGCGAGCGTTTGCTCTATTTTTTCGTCCCACGCAGAGTGTGATTTCTTTTGATATGAAAGATGATCAGGCAAGTGCCTGGTCGCACACTTAATCCTCGTCGGGCTCAGATTCTACAGCTGACGTTTCCTTCTGCTCGGATTCCGGCGAAAGGATCCCCAGTCTGCGGGCGCGTTTCTCCCAGTTCATTCTCGCCAGTGCCTGCATGTCTTCGTCATTGTCAGATTCATCCACGATCTCCAGACCGAGCAGGGTTTCGATGATGTCTTCCATGGTGACAATGCCGTCCATGCTGCCAAATTCATCAACCACCAGTGCCAGATGTTCTTTCTTCTCGACAAAAGTATCCAGCAGTTCGGGGATAGGCAGCGTCTTGTGAACGATTATGATGTCTCGCTTGATCTCATTCAGCGTCTTGTTGTGATGGTCTTCCACCAGGTTAAGTAGTAACTCATCTTTCAGGACGTAGCCGACCACGTTGTCGTTCTGTTCGTGATAGATGGGGATGCGGGAAAAAGGCAGGTCCGCATTCTGTTCATGGAACTCACCGATGGTCATGGTGTCACTCGCTGCGATGACGACGATGCGAGGGGTCATAACATCTTTGACGCGGACCCGGGAAAAGCGCAGCAGGTTCTGGATAATAGCCTTCTCGTTTTCTTCCAGCACGCCACTCTCATGGCCAAGACGCGTCATGGCCAGGAAATCTGTCCGGCTCAGCACCGGCTTGTCCTTGTCTTTTTTAAGGTGCCGGGTGAGGTAGTTGTTAATCCACACCAGGGGAGCGAGGACAAACAGCATGACCTTAAGCGTATGTACGGCGAAGGGGGTAAGGGCTTCCCAGTTGTTTGCGCCGATTGTCTTTGGAATCAATTCCGAGAGGTAGAGAATTGCCAGGGTCATCAGCCCTGCGATCAGCGCCTCCATGCTGAGGATGGGTGTGCCCATGATTTCGATTGTATTGGCGCCAAATAATTCTGCAGCCTGGGAACCAACGCCGACAGCACCACCAGTATGGGCGATGGTGTTGAGAGTCAGGATTGCAGCCAGCGGCTGGTCGATATCTGCCTTGAATTGAGCCAGATCCTTGGCTATGCGGGATTTTTTCTGTTCCTGGATGCCTACGTAGGCCGGGGTGATGCTCAGGAGGACGGCTTCCAGGATGGAGCAAAGAAAAGAGAAGCCAATACTAATCAGGAAATAAGTGACTAAGAGTCCCATCAGGGTCCGGTATTCAGCGAGCGATGGAGAAATTGTGACATGATTGCCAGGGCAACGCCAGATTAGTGCCAGAAGCCCGATAGAGCTTCTGGCACCGCTGGATCAGGATGCGAGACTGGCCTCTTGTGCCCGGGGACGGAACAAGGGGATCTTGCGTAGCTTCGTCCGAATTGAATCGGGTAATGCCAGAAGTGCTGGTGTCACTATCAGTGTCAGCACCGTCGCGAAAGAGAGTCCAAAAACGATTGTCGATGCCAGCCCTGCCCATTGTGAGGCGATCGGACCACCGATTTCTATTTCAGCACCAAGCAGATCGAAAGAGATATTCATCGCGAGAGGCAGCAAGCCGAAGCCGGTGGTGAATGTGGTAAGGAATACAGGCCTCAGACGCTGCACACCGGTATGAACAATGATTTCACGTAGAGACCATTCGGGATGGTCCCTGCGCAACACATTAAAAGTATCGATAAGCACGATGTTGTTGTTCACGATGATGCCGGCGAGCGCAACGATGCCGATACCGGTCAGCATTACGCTGAATGGCATGCCAGTAGTTAGCAAGCCTAAAAGTACGCCAACCGTGGACATGATCACTGACGACAGAATCAATACTGCCTGGTAATAACTATTAAATTGCGTAACCAGCAGGATTGCCATCAGCGCCATCGACAGGGCAAAGGCCTGGATCAGGAAAGCTGCCGACTCTTCCTGTTCCTCGTTTGCTCCACGGAACTGGTAGAACACGCCGTTGCCGGGTGGATTCGCTTCCAGGTAGTCAGCAACCTCCACCAGTTTGTTCGCTGCCAGCACTCCAGGTGCGGGATTGGCGCGCACATAAACCACGCGGTTACCGTCTACCCGTTGGATCTCACTGACCTTGCGCTGAGGTGTGCGGGTTACAAAACTGCTCAGGGGTACCGGACCGTTGGCGGTACTGATGCGAATGCTGTCCAACTGGTGCAGGCCACGATACTCGATCGGATAGCGCACACGGATATCCACTTCCTCTTCGCTATCGTTAGGGCGGTAGTCGCCCATGAAGACACCATTGGTCATCAGCTGGATGGCGGAGCCAATTTCTGCCATGTTCGCACCGAGCATGGCGGCTTGTGCACGATCCACGTTGATTTCCCATTCGATGCCTGGGATAGGTGTGGTGTCATCGATATCGATCAGCCCCGTCATCTCGGTTTCCATGAACTGACGCAAACGGTTCGCTTCGACGAATAGCAGATCGAGGTCTTCACCGGAGAACTCAACCTGTATTTCCTTGCCCACTGGAGGACCCTGTTCGATCGATACAATTTCCGCACGCACGCCAGGGATTTCTTCCACCGCTTGACGATACATGTTCTCGATCTGGAAGCCGTTCAGTTCTCGCGTTCTGCGATCCGTGAGTTCGACAAAAATGGTGCCGATGAGATCGGGTGCTGCAGCCTGTCCGCCACCCATCTGCTGGCCAGCTCCGGACTGGGTCACGATGCCGTCGTAGTAGCCTATGGCTTCGATACGATCTTCTGCATCCAGCATAATGTCTCTCAACTCGGAAGCTGAGAAGTTCCCGCGGGCAAAAATCTGCACCTGGGTCTGCATAGGTTCAGAAGAGACGAAGAACTCGAAACCAGCGCCCCAGCGACCATAGGCGATTACAACACCAACCAGGGTGACGATGGTGAGTGTCAGTACGGTGCCGGGAATACGCACGGCAAAATCCAGTACTTTTGCGTAGACTCCGGTGATACCGCTTACCTTGTGCGGATCTCCATCTTCGAGGTTGCGCAGGTAGGCACTGTCTGCCTCACTGGAGGTGCCAATGAGAGCACCGATTGCGGGCGCGAACAGGAGTGCATAAAACAGTGAACCGACCAGTACAGCGAACACGGTAATAGGCAGGTAGCTCATGAATTGGCCGGACACGCCAGGCCAGAACATGATCGGCAGAAACGCAGCCAGGGTGGTGGCCGTGGACGCGGTGATTGGCCAGAACATTCGTCTAACTGCGGCCTTGTAGGCTTCCCGGCTGTCGAGACCCTCGGCCATCTTGCGATCGGCGAATTCCACCATCACGATCGCGCCATCGATAAGCATACCCAGCCCCAGTAGCAATCCAAATATCACCATGAAGTTGTAGGTGAAATCGAGCATGTTGATGATGATGAAGGCGAAGAAGAATGAGAAGGGCACCGCCATGGTGACCAGCAAGCCCGAACGTACGCCAACAGCAGCAATCACCACGATGAGTACCAGTGCCATGGCAGTAGCCATGTTGCCGGTAAGGCCTGCGTTTTGTTCCAGGGTGATAGGAATCGTGTTGTTAATGTACGACAGTTCTATCGATGGTGGCAGAGATGGCCGCATCTCCTGCACCAGTGCGTCAATGTCTTCCATGGCCTGGATGAGATTGGCGCCTTTGCGCTTCATCACATTGAGAGAGATAGTCTGCGTGCCATTGGCATAGGAATAGCGTGTCGCATCCTTGAATGTTCTGCGCACATTGGCAATGTCCGACACGGTCAGTACACCGAGGTCGGTAGATGCCAGCGGGAGGTTGAACAGATCATCTGCGGTTTCGATCAGGCCGGGCACCTTGACAGAAAAAGCTCCCTGTCCTGTGTCCACCTGCCCAGCGGCAATGAGTCGGTTATTGCTGCTGACAGTCTGCACGATGGCGCTATTGGGGATGCCGTAGGTTTCCAGTTTCGATGGGTCAATGACCGCTTCCAGTAACTCTTCCCGATTGCCGACCATGGGTGCTTCCAGCACATCCGGCAACAGCTCGATCTCTCGCTGCAGGTCTTCAGCCACGCGCAGCAATGTGCGTTCGGGTACGCCTTCGCCACCGATGGCAATCTGCACGATAGGCATTTGTACCGCGGAGACTTCCTGGATGATGGGCTCTTCAGTGGATTGCGGGAAGCGTGCCTTGGCACGATTGATCGCCTCGCGAATCTCCGCTAGTGCGGCAGCAGATTCAAAACTGATATCGAATTCAGTCATGATGGTAGCCGCGCCTTCACTCGAGAATGAGCTGACCTCGGTAATGCCATCGATGGTTTTGAGCTCCAGCTCTGCAGGTTTGGTCAGCAGACGCTCTGCATCTTCTGGTGAGATACCCTCATGGATGATGGTAGTAACAACGACAGGCACCTGTACGTCGGGAAACATCTCGATCGGAATAGCCCGATAAGAGATGAAGCCAGCCATCAAGGTGACAATAAAGATACTCAGGGTGGTACGAGAGCGAGCTATCGCAGCATCAATATACTTATACATGGTAGATGGATTTCCTGAGCCTAGTTATCCCATTCGAAATTTGCTTCTACAACCTGGCCCGGGAAGACGATTTCCTGACCAACAGTGACAAGAGTTACCGTACCGCTGAGGCCGGTTACCCAGATGCCGGGATTGAGCTGGTTGGTGTCATCACCAACGATATTGACGTTGCGAAACGACACCACGCCGTTGTTGTCTATCAGTTTCACGCCCACGGTGCCGTTATCGTCCAGGGTCAGGGCGGAAGAGGGAATGCGGTGTGCCATGACCTCGGAGGCATCAACCAGTATTTCGGTAGTAATGCCTTCCCGAATTGCTTGCTGACCGGGATCTACTTCCACTTCGATGCGATAGCTACGGGAAATTGGATCTGCGGCGCTGGCCAGGTAGCTGACCTGACCAGTTACAGCTGCACCGTTCAACAGGCGTCCAACGACCCGGGCACCAGTTTCGATGCGACCGATTTCCTGCTCCGGTACCAAGCCGACCAGCAGCATGGGGCTGTCATCGAGAATGGAGGCGCAGACACTGCCAACGTTGAGCAGGTCACCCATCTCCACCGTGCGAGTCTCAACTTTGCCGGCAAAAGGGGCAACGATACGGGTATTATTTAATGCAATTTCAGCGCGTGTAACTGCGGCGGCCGCGGATTCTGCTGCTGCCTTGAGTTGCGACACTACAACATCAGACTGCAGGTCACGACGTTGCAGGTCCAGGGCAGCGGCATATTCGAAGTCAGCCTGCTCTTTCCTGGCCAGTGCTTCCTGCAAATTTGCTTCACGATCGTCGACCGCGATTTCGCACAGTACGTCGCCTTCTTCAACCCTGGCACCACGTGCCACAGGATTGCTGACGATACGACCCGCCTGTTCGGCACGTACTTCTACATGACGAAATGCCTGGGTTCTGCCTCTGACCAGAAGTTGTTCAATATAGGATTCAGGCTGGATGCGCTCGGCACGCACGCTGATCACGTCCGGGTCTTCACTGACTGACGCCGAACTTGAAATGGCCTGAACCGTGGTTTCTGGTTCTTCGGGTACTTCGGCAGTAATCGTGCTGGAGCGAGGGATAAACATCCACACAGCCACTGCCGCAAGAATAAGGAGTGCTACGATTTGTTGCTTTTTCACACTGGCCTCCGGCCTGTATTGAGATTGAGCAAGGCACATTGCCCGAAGCGCAATCTGTGAAAATCACGCAGGGGTAGTGTAACTACGCCGTCTGCGTCCACCTGGTTTTTGCGCGCTTGATTTGCTCGTCCCTGTTATTAGGAATTAGCCCCAATCCCGGGGCCTGACTTTTAATTAGTCTTGTTCTTGCCTGGTCGCCAGACTGGAGAAAACCGCAGCCTGTGAAGTGTTACGTATTGTAACGGACAAAATTCAGCATGCAAGCACAAATTGCCCTCAAATGGCGCGATTTCCCTGCATTTCGACGTATTCAGCGGATTCTTCAATTCTCTGCAAACTGTGCTAATTTTGCCGCTCCAATTATCCATCCAGAACAGGACAGAAATGTGAAAGATCTTAAGGGCAGGGTCGCCATCGTCACCGGGTCCAGCAGCGGGGTAGGTGCGGCAACCGCCAAACTGCTCGCCAGCCAGGGCTGCAACGTGGTGATCAACTTCAATTCCAATCGGGCAGGTGCCGATGCGGTCGCTACAGAGTGTCAGGATGCGGGCGCTGAAACGCTGGTTGTGCAAGCCAACGTTGCGGAAGACGCTGACTGTCAGGCCCTGGTTGCGGCGGCGCTGGAGAAGTGGGGCAGGGTCGATATCCTGGTCAACAATGCTGGTACCACCAAGTTTGTCGACCATCATGATTTGCATGGCCTGGACAAGGACGACTTCCAACGCATATATGCAGTCAATGTGATCGGCGCCTATCAGATGATCAGGGCCGTAGCGGAGCCCATGCAGAAGCAGGAAGATGGTGGCGTTGTCGTCAATGTCGCTTCCACAGCGGGGGTGACTGGCATCGGCAGCTGTGTCGCCTATGCCGCGTCCAAGGGCGCCATGGTTACCCTGACCCTGTCTATGGCACGGGCATTAGGTCCGGAGTTACGGATCAATGCAGTCTGTCCGGGTTTTATCGAAGGTGACTGGCTCAAGGAAGGGTATGGGGAAGAGCGTTATGAGAAGCTCATGGCGTTCAATCGGGACAATGCGCCTTTGAAGAAGACCGCCACTGCCGAAACCGTGGCGGATGCTATCCTGCATTTCATCAGCGGACCACAGGTGGTAACTGGTGAGACCCTGATAGTAGATGGTGGCAGGCACCTGTCGACGGCGCCACTTACGCGGCGGTAAATCCACCTAGCGGGCAACTGGACGTTTCTGCAGTTTCCGTTGCAGGGTGCGCCGATGCATCTTCAACTGGCGGGCGGTGGCAGAGATGTTGCCATCATTTTCTTTCAGGACCTTTTGGATATGCTCCCATTCCAGCCGGCGCACTGACATGGGCTCCATTTT
>CAYTLI010000047.1:0-17122 GCA_964438455.1 uncultured Pseudohongiella sp. | reverse complement strand
CCTGTATTCTCGAACCTCTGCCAGCGGCGGCCAGATATCCTGCTCGCCGTCGTGCAGGTCATCCCAGTTCATCTCATCCACGCCGGTTTCAAACAGAAGTTCAAATTCCTGGTTGACTGGCATATCGATCATGCCGCTTACCAGTAACTTGTTTACATAGAAACAAACCGGGTGTGCGTAGTAAAAGATCAGCGGGTGTCGGGTTTTATGATAGGGACGCACATAAAAAGCTTCCTCACTGGCGAGTGCCGAGAACAGTTTTTCGGTCAGCCCCCAGGTGTTCTCAAAGTATTCGAGGACAGCGGCACGGCCATCCTGCAGATTCAATAGGGGAAGTGATGCGGGGACGGACGGGTCGCTTTCGGTTCCGTCGTCGCTATCATTGGGCATGGCCTGTAGATCTTCCAGCGGGGGCATGATGGGTTCCTGTTACTGTGGGCTTATCTAAGCAGTTCGCCTAAGTACGCGCATTTTGCAGTCGATGGATTACAAGGAGAGCTTGTGCATTCAGGAAATCTACCGATAATCGGTTAGTATTACCTTCTCACCTTTTTAACTTTCTAACCACCACAGACCAGCATTTGAGGCCAGGTATTGCAAAGTAAACTACCACAGGTTGGCACGACAATTTTTACAGTCATGTCAAAAATGGCACAGGATTTCGGTGCTATCAACTTATCCCAGGGTTTTCCTGATTTCGAATGCCCTGAGAAGCTGAAGGAGCTGGTCGTGCACTACTTGCATGATCACAAGAACCAGTATCCACCAATGGCCGGAATTCCGCAGCTGAGGGAGCAGATTGCCCATAAAGTCAGCACCCTCTATGGATTCAGTGCCGATCCCGACTCTGAAATCACTGTCACTTCAGGTGCTACCGAAGCTCTGTTCGATGCGGTTCAGGCCACGGTGCATGCTGGCGATGAAGTGATAATGTTCGATCCCGCCTACGATTCCTATGAGCCTGCAGTAGCTATGGCGGGTGGGGAGCCGGTGCGTCTGCCCCTGCGCCTCCCCGATTACAGTATTGATTTCGATTTACTTGCTGACAGCATCAGCGATCGTACCCGGCTCATCATTATCAATTCGCCACATAACCCCTGTGGTGCGATCCTGAGCCGGGAAGACCTGGATGCGCTGGCAGCAATCATTGCTGACAAGGAAATCACGATTCTCAGCGATGAGGTCTATGAACACATGGTTTACGACGGCGAGCAGCACTGTAGTGTGCTCACCCATCCACAACTGCGGTCGCGAAGCTTTGCCGTGTTTTCATTCGGTAAGACTTACCATGTGACTGGATGGAAGCTTGCCTATTGTGTCGCCGCCGAGCCATTAAGCACAGAGTTCCGCAAGGTACACCAGTTCGTGACTTTCACCACGACCAGTTTTCTTCAATACGCCATAGCTGATTTCATGGCAGCCTGCCCGGAACATGCAACCGACCTGTCGGCGTTCTATCAGCAGAAGCGCGACAAGTTTTGTACATTGCTCGAAGGGTCCCGGTTCAAGCTGAATCCATCACGGGGAACTTACTTTCAACTGGCAGACTACAGTGAGATCAGCGACAAGTCCGACATGGAGTTCGTCACCGAGTTAACCCAGGAAAAAGGTGTAGCGGCAATTCCCCTGACACCATTCTATGCGGAGGCTCCCGCAAGTCGCATCGTACGTTTCTGTTTTTGTAAAGATGACGCAACCCTGGAGCAGGCGGCGGAAATACTTTGCCGGATCTGAGTAGCAGCATGGACGCCTCCAGGGCCGAACAACTTGCCGGTAAAATCAGGGAGTGGGGGAAGGAGCTGGGATTTCAGCAGGTGGCCATAAGCGACGTTGACCTGTCCCGCTACCACGGAACTTATCAAAAGTGGCTCGAACATGAGTATCACGGCGCCATGGCTTACATGGCAGAGAATGCCTCTCTTCGTTACTACCCGGAACAGCTTGTCGAAGGCACCCAGCGCATCATCAGTGTGCGCATGGATTACGCGCCGGACACCAGCAACTCATTAGCCCCACTACTACAGTCCAATAAAGCCTATATCGCCCGTTATGCCCGGGGACGGGACTATCACAAACTTATGCGCAAGCGATTGCAGCAACTGGCTGAACGCATTGAAAGCGAGGTCGGCCAATTTGGCTATCGCGCCTTCGTGGACAGTGCACCGGTACTCGAGCGCGCCCTGGCGGAGAAATCGGGAATGGGGTGGATCGGCAAAAATACCATGCTGATCAACAAGCGTGCCGGATCCTGGTTCTTTCTGGGCGAATTGTTTACCGACCTGCCCCTGCCGACAGACGATTCCGATCTCGACCATTGTGGCAGTTGTCGCGCCTGTCTCGATATCTGCCCTACCAGGGCATTCGTCGGACCCAAGGAGATGGATGCAAGGCGTTGCATCTCCTACCTGACCATCGAGCTGCGCGACAGTATTCCCGAGGAGTTTCGCAAGGCCATGGGTAACCGGGTATTCGGCTGCGACGACTGCCAACTGGTTTGTCCCTGGAACAAATTTACCAGTACTACTGAAGAGGAAGACTTCTCTCCCCGCCATGAACTTGATGACTGTGAGTTGCTGGATCTGTTCGCCTGGACTGAAACGGAATTCATGGAGAGAACGGCAGGCTCCCCGATCAGGCGCATTGGCTATGACTGCTGGCAACGGAACCTGGCCGTTGGCCTGGGCAATGCCAATTACTCTGAAGACATAGTCACAGCTTTGCAATCAAGGTTGGATCAGGTTAGCCCGATGGTGAGAGAACATATCGAGTGGGCAATCAAGCAACAGGTATCACATTTAGAGTAGCTTCAGTCAATCACTACTCGTTAATGAAGTGTTCCCTGTAGTACTGCAATTCGGCAACTGAGTCCTTGATGTCCTCCATGGCCTGGTGGCTACCTTGTTTCTTCAGTCCATCCATAATAGAAGGTTTCCATCTCTTAACCAGCTCCTTCAGCGAGCTTACATCCAGATTGCGATAATGAAAGAACGCTTCAAGCTCTGGCATGTAGTTGGCGAGGAAGCGGCGGTCCTGGCAGATGCTGTTGCCACACATGGGTGATGTATTGGGGGCCACGTACTGAGAGAGAAACGCTAAGGTCTGGCGCTGTGCTTCCACTTCATCGATCTCGCTGTTCCTGACCCGGTCGATGAGGCCCGATGCGCCGTGATGCTTCTGGTTCCACTCATCCATGCCATCAAGCATGGCATCGCTCTGCTTGACCGCCAGCACCGGCCCCTCGGCCAGCAATTCGAGATTGGCATCGGTCACCAGGGTTGCGATCTCGATGATCCGATCCGTGTTCGGATTGAGTCCGGTCATTTCCAGATCCAACCAGATCAGGTTTTGTGATTTATCCATATTCACTTTCCAATTGATGCTTCCGATACGTGCATCCTAAGGGCAGTTTAGCAAGAGGCCAGCCTCGCGGGTATACGTCATTCGCCTCGCTTGTTGCGAACTGACTCGCTGATGGCCTGTTTATAAAATTTGCCCAGGCTTTTGTCGCTGGCTCTTCGTTCAGCCAGTGTGGCTGCATTCATGGCCTGCTCTCTCATCAGTTTTTCGTAATTCAGGAAACGTCGCTCTTCCAGGTCACCGCTCTCGATTGCAGCCATAACTGCACAGCCCGGTTCCGAGTGGTGCTTGCAATCATTGAAACGGCACTTCGTCGCCAGCTCTTCAATGTCGGCAAACGTGGCAGCAACCCCTGCTTCCATATCGACCAGCTGCAACTCTCTCATTCCTGGCGTGTCCAGCAGCATGGCGCCACCGGCCATAGGTATAAGAGATCGTGTAGTGGTTGTGTGTCGGCCTTTGCTGTCGTCCTCGCGGATAGACTGCGTCGCCTGCCGCTCCTCTCCAAGCAGTGTGTTGGTCAAGGTAGACTTACCGGCGCCGGATGAACCGATCATTACCACCGTATGGCCTGGCCTGCACCAGGGCGCCAGGATATCTTTGCTTTCACTATCGAGACTGTTAACTGCTTCGACAGCCAATAAAGGTGCCAGGGACTGCACCTGCTCGATGCAGGCTTCAACGTCATCACGAAGATCCTTCTTGCTCAGCACGACGACGGGCTCCGCGCCAGCATCATGGACCATGGCCAGATAGCGTTCGATGCGATTCAGATTGAAGTCATCATTCAGAGAACAAACGATGAAGGCGGTGTCGACGTTGGCCGCGATTAACTGTTCCTGTTTCTGGTGCCCGGCGGCGATACGACGGAAGCAGGTACTGCGTTGTAGCAGCCTTTCCAGGCCATCGTTCTCACTGATCAGCAGCCAATCTCCCACAACCATTTGTGGCATGGATGAGAGCAGCGCCAGCTGGAGGTTGCGTCCTTCTCCTGCCAACTCGATTTCCTGGCGATACTGCTCCACAAGGCGCATTGGCGTTAGCACCCCCAACTCATCAAGGGTCAGCTGTTGCTGAAAGAATGGTTGCCAGCCAAGTTCCGCGAGCGTGAGAGAATTTGATTGTGCAGATGTCATGGGAGATAGCATGAGAGTTCAGTGCCTCACTATAGTATCACCCCAGGCATAGCGACAGTTACAGTTGGCAATATTTCAATGGTATGTACGCCTATCAGGATGCCGCGATGACAGAGTAGAATAGCGAGCTTACAGAAGCCCAATGGTCATGAACGAAAAGGCGCATCCCCTGAATTTCCCTGCTGAGGCCGGGCCTTAGTTATTCCATGTCTCGACTCTTCATCATTCTGCAATACCTGATTCCCCAGCACGGCATATCCCGACTGGCAGGCATGTTTGCCCGTGGCCGCCTGTTTAAAAATTTGCTGATCCGCTTATTCATCAGGCGCTACAAAGTAGATCTGTCGGAAGCTGAAATTTCAGACCCTGCGCAGTTTAAAAATTTCAACGACTTCTTCACCCGGGCCCTGCGTGCAGATGCTCGCCCGCTGGCAAAAGAACAGGATGCTGTGCTGTGTCCCGCAGACGGTTGTATCAGCGAGATTGGATTTATCGAAGAAGACCGTATCCTGCAAGCCAAGGGCCGCCACTATACCGTTGCAGCTTTACTTGCCAGCGAAACAGACGCACAACATTTTCTTGGTGGCAGCTTTGCAACCGTCTACCTGTCGCCCCGGGACTATCATCGGGTGCACATGCCCGTCGAGGGACGACTCCTGCACACGACCTATGTGCCAGGTAAATTGTTTTCGGTAAACCAGGTGACCGCCGACTCTGTGCCAGACCTGTTTGCTCGCAATGAACGGCTGGTCTGTCTTTTCGATACCCCTGCCGGAAAAATGGCTCTGGTACTTGTAGGCGCAATGATAGTCGCAGGCATCGAAACAGTTTGGGCCGGACAGGTTTGTCCCGCGCCCAGGCGTGAGCTGAAACAAGTCGACTACTCACAGTCGAATCCACCGCTGCAATTGGCAAAGGGTGCGGAGATGGGTCGATTCAAACTCGGCTCCACCGCTATAGTATTATTCGAGCCTGGCGCGGTGGTAATGGAAAAGTCCCTGGTCGCCGGTTCACCAACTCGTATGGGTCAGCTTCTCGGCTGCCAACAAACCCTCAATCAGGGCCAATAGGCCAAGCAAGGTATATAAGCATCATGAATCAGGACGAACTCAAACAAGCAGTTGCCAGAGCCGCATTTGAATATGTAGAGAGTCGTTTGGAAGATGACATGGTGATTGGAGTAGGCACCGGCTCAACAGCAAATTTCTTCATCGATGAACTGGCTGCCGTTGCTCATCGCCTGGGCGGCACGGTGGCCAGTTCCGAGGAAACCTCGCGCAGACTAAAAGCCCATAACATTCCAGTCTATGATTTGAACAGTACTGGCATGCTGGATATCTATGTCGATGGCGCCGACGAAAGTAATGATCATCTACAACTGATCAAGGGTGGTGGAGCGGCACTGACCAGAGAAAAGATAATTGCGGCCGCGTCGCGGGAATTTGTTTGTATTGCCGATGAATCGAAGATGGTGAAAATACTGGGGAAATTCCCGCTGCCTGTGGAAGTGATTCCCATGGCGCGCAGCCACGTGGCGCGGCAACTTGTGAAGCTGGGTGGCGATCCCACGTATCGGGAAAATTGTGTCACCGACAACGGCAACCATATCCTCGATGTCTACAACCTGGAGATTCTCGATCCAAGGAAACTGGAAAGTGATATCAACCAGATCACCGGCGTCGTCACTAATGGCTTGTTTGCCGAACGCGGCGCAGACCTGTTGCTCCTGGGCACCAGTGACGGTGTAAAGACACTGAAAAAGCCATAACAACCCTGTCCGGCCGCAAATTCTGCGGATGAGCGCAAACCAACAACCCTGGGCTGTTGGCTTGATTTCCGAAAAGGATTTTTAAAGCTGGGTTTACAGCGGAGTGACGTTATCCGCCTGGGGACCTTTCTCGGCATTGGTGACTTCCATCGTCACTTTCTGGCCTTCTTGCAGTGATCGTCTTCCTGAGCCATTTATGGCGCTGAAATGTACGAATACATCTTTGCCGCCTTCCTGCTCAATGAAACCGAATCCTTTCTCATCGTTAAACCACTTAACGGTACCCTCTACTAAGTCTGACATAGTGCTCTCGTGCTTTGCTGAATAAAACCGAGTTCCAAAAAAAGAACCCACGAACATACTGCCCGCTGGATCAGTGTACGCTTATTGATCTGAGATGAAAACGAATTTCGCCCGAAAATTGTGACATTGCAACCAGGATTTTCCTTGAACGGAGCCCAGAACAGGTTAAATGACCGGGAGGCTTCCAATTGGTCATTTTTGCGGCGCTCTATTCAGGATCGAAGAGCTTGCCGGGATTCATCACGCAGTTTGGATCGAACGCTTGCTTGATGGCTTTCATGTAGGAAACTTCCAGCTCTGACCTCGAATAGTGCAAAAAAGGCTTCTTCAACAAGCCAACCCCGTGCTCGGCTGAAATGCTGCCGCCATATTTTTGCACCACATCGAACACAAAGTCTGAAACTTTACTGCAGTTGGCGAAGAATTCGGCAGCATCAAGATCATCGGGTTTCAGAATATTCAGATGCACGTTACCGTCGCCGATGTGACCGAACCAGATGATTTCATAGTCCGGATATTCACGACTCACCAGCTCATCCACTTCTTTCAGAAAGCCTGGCACCGCAGAGACTTTGACGGAAATGTCATTCTTGTAGGGGGTGAACTGGGCAATGGTCTCGGAGATGTCTTCCCGCAGCCGCCACAAACTCTCCGCCTGGGTCATGGACTGGCTGATGGTGCCATCTACTACCCAGCCCTGTTCCAGGCAATGTTCGAACAGACCCATCGCAGTTTCCATATCCTGTTCTGAATTCTGTTCAAACTCGAGTAGCGCATAGAAAGGACATTCGCTGGCGAAGGGTCGCTGCAGCTGTTTCTCATTCACTACGTGCGTCAACGCCTGGTTGGAGAAAAACTCAAACGCGGTGAGCGGTAACGCATTCTGGAAAGTCTCCAGGATGGGCATGGTGTCGGTCATGTCCTCTACACCGAGCAACAATACGGTCGGGTCTTTGGGCGGGCTCGCCAGCGCAACAGTGAGTTCAACGATAATTCCCAGCGTGCCCTCGGAGCCGATGAACAAGTGGCGCAGGTCGTAGCCGGTAGCGTTCTTGGTCAGACCACGGTTGAGATCGAGCAGATCACCATTACCGGTAACGACTTTCATGCCTGCGACCCAGTTGCGGGTCATGCCGTAGCGAATGACCTTGATGCCACCGGCATTGGTTGCGGCATTGCCGCCGATCTGGCTGGAACCGGAAGACGCGAAGTCGACCGGATAAAACAGGCCCTGCTCTTCGGCGAATTGTTGTAACTGCTCGGTGACCACACCTGCCTGGCAAACCACTTGTCGGTCTGCGGCATTGAAATCGCCGATCTGGTTCATGCGATCGAGGGCGATGACAACCTCGCCGTTCTGGGCAACCGCACCACCACTCAAGCCGGTGCGCCCTCCGGAAGGCACAAGCGCAATGGCCATCGCGTTGGCAAGGCGGACAATCTCCTGCACTTCCTCTATGGTCCTGGGTAGCACCGCGGCGACAGGGCTGGGAGCGTATTGCCGGGTCCAGTCCTTGCCGTAGTTTTCCAGGTCGGCAGCATCGGTTTTCACCCATTCCTTGCCAACAACAGCCGCCAGTGCGGCGACCAATTCCGTTAGATTTTGACTCATAGATTCCTGCCGAATTTTACCAAGGGCTGTGACATTCGCAGCGATGGTGCTTTTTAAGACCAGCAGCGAATAAATCTGCCGTGCATATGTTACCATGCGCGCCCCTTAAACAAGCGACTCCGTGACAAACCCATGAGCCAGGCACAATCCACATCCTTCGAGAAGAGCAAGATTCGCTTCCTGTTGCTGGAAGGGGTGCACCAGAGTGCCCTCGACACCCTGGCCAGGGCTGGTTACGACAACATCGATTATGTGAAGAAGTCCCTCGAGGGAGACGAGTTGCTCGACAAGGTTGTCCAGGCACATTTCCTCGGCATTCGCTCCCGCACCCAGCTGACTGAGAATGTGTTCGACGCGGCGAGCCGCTTGCAGGCCGTTGGTTGTTTCTGTATTGGCACCAACCAGGTTGACCTCGATGCTGCCCTGAGCAGGGGCGTACCTGTGTTCAATGCGCCATTCTCCAACACACGCAGTGTGGCTGAACTGGTTATTGGCCAGGCAATTCTCTTGTTGCGAGGGATCCCGGAGAAAAATGCTCTCCTGCATCGGGGAATCTGGCAGAAGGCGGCCAGCGGTTCATTCGAAACCCGGGGCAAGAAACTTGGCATTGTCGGCTACGGCAATATCGGCTCCCAGCTCAGCGTGCTGGCCGAAGCCATGGGCATGAAGGTTTTTCTCTATGACGTGGTGAGCAAGCTCCCCCTGGGGAACGCTACCCAGGTCGATTCACTCAAACAACTCATGGCCGAGTGTGACGTCATCAGTCTGCACGTTCCCGAAACACCGGAGACCAAAGACATGATAGGCGCGAAGGAATTGGGCTGGATGCAGGATTCCTCGATCCTGATCAATGCTTCCAGGGGTAGCGTGGTTGAGATTAATGCCCTGGCCGATGCCTTGCGAGACAAGCAGATTGCCGGTGCAGCTATCGATGTGTTCCCCGAAGAACCCAAGTCCAACGATGAAGAATTTCTCTCACCCCTGCGTGAGTTCGACAACTGCATCATCACACCGCACGTGGGCGGAAGCACCATGGAAGCCCAGGAAAATATCGGCGTAGAAGTGGCGGAGAAGCTGGTCAAGTACAGCGATAATGGTTCCAGCGCGACAGCGGTAAACTTTCCGGAAGTTGCCCTGCCCGCACATCCCGGACATCATCGCCTGCTGCATATTCACAAGAATGTCCCGGGCATCCTGACCGAGATAAACAGTATCTTCTCAGACACCGATATCAACATCAGCTCTCAGTACCTGCAGACCAATGAGAAAGTGGGTTACGTGGTGATGGATATCGATGAACAATACTCCGACATCGCGCTGAAAAAACTGAATGAGATCCACGGTACGATTAGATGCCGGGTTCTGTTCTAGCCTTCCCTTACCTCATTCGAAACTCAATCTGAATTCAGGATAGCGCCAACTTTATCGAAGACCAGCTTTCGATAGGGCAAGGATTCATTAACCAGGTGATGCTTCGCATCAGGTATCAGATGTTTCACTGCCTTGGGAAACTTTTTCTCGATCTTTGCCAGGTTTCGCTGCCAATCCACAGTTCCGTCGTCGGTGCCCTGTACAATATGTAATTCGTTGTGCGCAGTTTCAGCCCGTGCGAAGCGGCGCTGATAATCAATCATAGCTCCAACCCAGGCACCAGGTAAGCGCAGACTCTGTAGCGCGTCGTCGTTTTTGAGAAAGCGAAGAAACTCTTCATCATGACTGTTGGCGGCAAATCTCCTGGGCGATGATTTCGAGAACAAACGCAACAGGTAGTACAACAGACGCGAGCTATTCCAGTTAACCGGGTAAAGTAGCGGGCACAGCAGGATGACCGTGTCCACTTCATTCAGCTCTTCTGCATGATGCAGCAGAGTATCCAGTGCAATCGCACCGCCGGTGCTCTGGCCGATTACAGCCCATGGGCCCGATAAGGCATTTCTCGCAATGGCCAGGCATTGCGTGAATGCCCTGTCGTAGTCCTGGAACGAATCGATGCTCGCCGGTTCACCGGTAGACAAACCGTGCCCGGGCAGATCGAAGATAACAACCGAGTATCCCAGGGTCAGGCAGTGGTGAATCAGGTGCTTGAACAACCCCGCATGGTCGAAGTATCCATGCAACAGCAAAACGCTACCGCGACTGGATGCACTGGGTAAGCAAAAGTATTGGCACAACAGGGTAAAGTCGCCACTGGTGAAAGTGCCAATATGGTGTTCGGGTTCGGAATTCAGTCCGGGAAAACGCAAGCCATAGTGATTGCGATAGGCGGAGAGCAGATCGCTCTCCGCGGTCGGCTGTTGAAAATCTATCGGCCCCAGTTGTTCACGCAGGGCGTCGGCGTCACTGCGTGAAAACATGGGACTGGCTCAGGCAGATTGCTGATAGCGCTGGTACATCTCTTCCAGGCTATAGACCTTGCCGATGTTGGAGATCTGTCCCGCAGTGCCAAAGGCCTCGAGGCGCGCCTTGACGATTTCTTTCATGGCCTGAATGGTCGGGGTCAGGAATTTGCGCGGATCGAATTCAGATTTGTTCTCGGCCAGAAAGCGTCTTACCGCCCCCGTTGAGGCAAGGCGCAGATCTGTGTCGATATTCACCTTGCGCACCCCGTGACGAATGCCTTCCTGGATTTCTTCGACAGGCACTCCATAGGTTTCCGGAATCTCGCCACCGAATTCATTGATCACTGCCAGCCATTCCTGGGGTACTGAAGAGGAACCGTGCATGACCAGGTGGGTATTGGGAATCTTGTCATGGATTTCTTTAATGCGATCGATAGCCAGTATGTCTCCCGTGGGAGGACGGCTGAATTTATATGCGCCGTGGCTGGTACCGACGGCAATGGCTAATGCGTCAACTCCGGTCGCATCGACAAAGTCGGACGCTTCCTGTGGATCTGTCAGCAGTTGCGACATGGACAACTGTCCATCTGCGCCATGGCCATCTTCTTCACCGGCCATGCCGGTCTCCAGTGAACCGAGACAACCGATTTCGCCCTCTACAGACACGCCACAGGCGTGCGCCATATCGACAGTCTGTTTGGTGACGCGAACGTTGTATTCGAAATCTGTTGGCGTCTTGCCATCTTCACCGAGCGAGCCGTCCATCATTACCGATGAAAAACCAAGCTGAATCGAACGCTGACATACAGCGGGAGAAACCCCATGGTCCTGATGCATAACAATAGGTATATGGGGAAACTCTTCGATCGCGGCTTCTATGAGATGCTTGAGGAAAGTAGACCCTGCATACTTTCGCGCACCGGCTGATGCCTGCAGGATGACCGGGCTGTTGACCTCATCGGCCCCTTCCATGATGGCCCGTACCTGTTCGAGGTTATTCACATTAAATGCCGGCACACCATAGTCGTGCTCCGCCGCGTGATCCAGTAACTGCCTCAAACTAATCAGTGCCATGATGTTTCCTCTTTAATTCCTTAACTCTTAAAACTCAAATCTTTAATCTTTAGTTTCTCAAATCGAATCGCCATCGTTAAGATGACTTTAAGTGATTATTTCCAACACTGCCTGCTTTGGCAATGATCTGTATCACTCTTGTTAGCTACTCGTTGCGCTGCTTCAAAATCTGTACGGCGGGTAGTTCGATGCCCTGTACATACTCCAGAAACGCGCCGCCACCGGTTGAGATGTAGGAGATCTCATCAGTGACACCAAACTTGTCTATGGCAGCGATGGTTTCCCCGCCACCGGCAATCGAAAAACCGGTATTGGCTGCCACCGCTTCCGCGATCTTGCGCGTGCCGTTGGCAAACGCATCAAACTCAAATACCCCCACCGGCCCGTTCCAGATGATGGAGCGCATCTCGGCGATCAAACCCACCAACTGTGTCGCTGTCTCTGGCCCAATATCCAGAATCATGTCGTCATCTGCAATGTCAGAGACTGGTTTGATCGTGGCTTCTGCATCAGCCGCAAATTCTTTCGCTACGACCACATCGATCGGCAGCGGGATGCTGGTGTTGTCCATCAGTGTCTT
Source organism: uncultured Pseudohongiella sp. (assembly GCA_964438455.1). Taxonomy (GTDB): domain Bacteria; phylum Pseudomonadota; class Gammaproteobacteria; order Pseudomonadales; family Pseudohongiellaceae; genus UBA9145. The sequence continues at coordinate 4,953 of CAYTLI010000047.1, read as the reverse complement.
CGCCGTTGCAACCAGCTCCGGTTCACACAGGGAATTACCTATGTTTGCACCACTGGCCAGCAGGAAGGTATTGGCAATGCCTCCACCGACGATGAGCTGATCCACGATGGTCGAGAGATTGGTCAGCACTTCGAGCTTGGTGGATACCTTGGCCCCGCCAACGATAGCCAACTGGGGCCGTTCAGGATTGGCCAGCGCGCGCTCCAGGGCGTCCAGCTCTGCTGCCAGTAATGGCCCGGCACAGGCTTGATCAGCGTGCCTGGCAACACCATGAGTGCTGGCCTGCGCCCTGTGGGCAGTGCCGAAGGCATCCATGACGAAGACATCACACAGCGCCGCATATTGCTTCGCCAGTTCATCATCGTTGGCCTTTTCGCCAACATTGACGCGCACATTCTCCAGCATCACCAGCTTGCCGGAGGCATCCGCAACTGCGTCTGGGTCGTCCAGGTAGTTCTCCACCAGGGAAACTTCGACATTCAAAAGGTTTGCCAGGTGGCTGGCAACAGGCGCCATGGAAAATTCCCGTTGCTCGGCCAGGGGAACGCCCTCCTCTGGTCGGCCCAGGTGCGACATCACAATTACCTGTTCTGCATCGGCCAGCGCCTGTTGCAGGGTCGGTAAGGCGGCGCGAATGCGTGTGTCATTGACCACCTGATCATCGGCGATAGCTACATTGAGGTCTTCGCGAATGAGCACGCGCTTTCCTTGCAGATTCAATTCGCTCATGCGCTTGAATGACATTGGTCTATCCGGCTCCTGCTAAAAATAGAATAGGTTAATCGAGCTTACTGATTTGTTTCGCCACATCAAGCATACGATTGGCGTAGGCCCACTCGTTATCAAACCACACCAGCAGATTGACCAGCTTGTTGGGCGCTACCCGGGTCTGGTTAAGATCGACGATGGCCGAGCGGGGATCATGATTATAGTCACAGGACGCCAGTGGCTCGGCACTCACACCGAGCACTTGTGGCGGCAATGATTGACTGAATTCAGTGAGCGCATCATTCATTTCAGTTACGGTGCATGACTTGCCCAGCATAACAGTCAGGTCCATAGCCGACACGTTCACGGTGGGTACTCGAATCGCATGGGCCTGTAGCAAGCCTTCGAGGTTCGGCAAGATTCTTTCGATGCCGCGCGCCAACTCTGTCTCCACGGGAATTATCGACTGCATGGCACTGCGCGTCTTGCGCAAGTCTGCGCTGTGGTAGCTATCGATTACTGGCTGGTCATTCATCGCCGAATGAATCGTGGTAATGACACCAGAGCGAATACCGAAAGCATCATCGATGCCTTTCAGTACCGGCACAATGCAATTCGTTGTGCATGATGCATTAGAGACGATGCGATCGCCTGCCCGCAGGCTCTGGTGATTGATGCCGTAGATAATTGTGGCATCCACGTCACTCTCTGCGGGCTGGGAAAATAAAACCCGACCAGCTCCCTGGTCCAGATGACACTGTGCTCCAGCCCGATCGGTAAAAGTACCGCTGCATTCCATCACCAGGTCGATATCCAGTTCCGCCCAGTCCAGGCTATGCAGGTCAGCCTGCTGGCTGACCCTGATTTCGTCCTCGTTAATGCGCAGAGTGCTATCGTCGCTTGCGACCGTGCCCAGGAAACGGCCGTGGGTACTGTCATAGCGAGTCAGGTGTGCAAGTGTGTTGGTGTCCGCCAGATCATTGATCGCAACGATGCGCATGCCCGCATAGTCGACGGTCTCCGCCATGTCGGCTTCGTAAAATGCGCGCAGGATGCTGCGACCTATACGGCCATAACCATTGATTGCGATGCGATACGCCATATTTTCCAGTGACTGAAGCCGTTAGCTGCCTAAAGCGACCTGGCGATGGCAGCCACGTTGTCCGAGGTAAAGCCAAACTGTTCCATCAGTACGCCACCGGGAGCAGAGGCACCGAAGCGACGCATGCCCAGCACCTTGCCATCGAGGCCAACCAGTTTGTACCAGTAGTCTTCGGCACCGCATTCCACCGCCAGACGCTTGCGCACTGCGGGAGGAAGTACGCTGTCACGGTAAGCTTCTTCCTGGGCTTCGAAAACATCGGCGCTGGGCATGGAAACCAGACGTGCTGCGACACCACCGGCCTGTAACTGTGCAGTGGCATCCAGGCAGATGCTTACTTCCGATCCGGTAGCAATGATCAGTACTTCGGGCTCCCCATCACAATCCTTCATGATGTAAGCACCGCGCGCGATATCCGCGACTTGCTGATCATCCCGGTCCAGGTGGGGCAGATTCTGTCGGGAGAACACCAGTGAGCTTGGTCCTTGCGATCTTTCCAGTGCCGCCTTCCAGGCAACTGCAGTTTCCACGTTGTCACAGGGACGCCACACGGACATATTGGGAGTTACCCGCAGCGTGGTGAGCTGTTCGACTGGCTGATGAGTCGGACCATCTTCACCCTGTCCGATGGAGTCATGGGTATAGACGAAGATGCTGTGTTGTTTCATCAATGCGGCCATACGCACAGCATTGCGTGCATATTCCATGAAGATCAGGAACGTGGCCGTGTAAGGTACAAAGCCGCCGTGCAAGGCAATGCCCGAAGCAATCGCTGACATGCCGAATTCGCGCACACCGTAGTAGATGTAGTTGCCATCGTCCTGACGCGTGATCGGAATACTGCCCGACCAGGTAGTCAGGTTTGATCCGGTGAGATCCGCGCTACCGCCGATCAACTCGGGCAACAATGCGCCATAGGCTTCGATACACTGTTGGGAAGCCTTACGGCTGGGAATATTGTCTGCGTTCTGCTGGCACTGGTGAATGAACTCGTCCGCCTTTTCGGCGAAGTATCCGGGTAGCTGGCCCTTGATGCGACGCACCAGCTCCATAGCGAGATCCGGATACTCTTCTTCATAGATCACCAGCTTCTCTTTCCATTCGGTCTCTGCGTGAAACCCTTTTTCCGTGGCGTTCCATACCTGCTGAATTTCCTCGGGCACGACGAAGGGCGCATGGGGCCAGTTCAGTTCTTTGCGCGCAGCTGCGATCTCATCTTCACCCAGTGGCGCACCATGGGTAGCTGCGGTGCCGCCTTTGTTAGGCGAACCGAAACCGATCACTGTCTTGCAGCTGATAATTGTTGGCCGAGCTGAGTCTGCCCTGGCCTCATCTATTGCCTTGCTGATTGCGGCCGGGTCGTGACCATCAGCTGCCAATACTTGCCAACCGTATGACTCGAATCGCTTTGCCGTGTCATCAGAAAACCATTCCTCTACTTCGCCATCGATAGAGATGCCATTGTCATCGTAGAACACGATGAGCTTGCCAAGCTTCCAGGTACCGGCCAGGGAACAAACCTCGTGGGAGATGCCTTCCATCAGGCAGCCGTCACCGGCAAACACGTAGGTGTAGTGATCGACTATCTCGTGGCCGTCGCGATTGAACTGGGCGGCCAGGGTCTTTTCGGCGATGGCCATGCCAACCGCGTTGGCCAGCCCCTGCCCAAGTGGTCCAGTGGTGGTTTCGACCCCTGGTGTGTCGCCATATTCCGGGTGGCCGGGTGTCGCCGAGCCGAGCTGGCGAAAGTTCTCCAGCTCTTCCATCGGCAGGTCATAACCGCTGAGATGAAGCAGGGAGTAGATCAGCATGGAGCCATGACCATTGGACAGCACGAAGCGATCGCGATTGAACCATTCCGGGTTACCGGGGTTATGACGCAAATAATCCCGCCACAGCACTTCTGCGATGTCGGCCATGCCCATGGGGGCTCCGGGATGTCCGGAATTGGCTTTCTGCACTGCGTCCATGCTCAGCGCACGGATAGCGTTGGCACAGTCTCTGCGCGATACAGCGTCGGTCATTGAATTAACTCCTGTTTACCCTGGTCCAGCTTTACTGGTGTGTCGGCGGGGATGTTGATCTTATTTCTGTTGGGTGTCCTTTAAGTGGGGGCCGCGGGCAGCCCCTGAGAGGCGGGTATTTTCCCGCACCTGCTCGCAAGATTCCACACGGTGACAAGCTAAATTGCATTAACAGCTGGCCTATCAAGTTGCGCCTAATCAATGCTTATACAGATGATTCAGGAAAGGCACTGACATCGACCGGTCGCCAAGGAGCTATGGTGAGTTCAGGACACGCCGTAAACCCATCCCTGGGGGCTCGGGCGCGGCATCCCTGCCGCGCACGGTCCTTCCACTCACCATAGCTCCCCGGCAACCTGCTCGGCGAGGCCCGTAGCATGAATTGGCGCTGACAATCTATATCAAAATATTTTGATATAGATTGATATTGGCCCTGGAAGCTGCTAATTTAGCGCCCCACTCGATCAAGCCAGATTTCCCGTGTCTACAGCCGCTCTCAAATCCGTCCCGGCCGATGTATCGCCCTCCGGCCTGGAACAGCTCACCCAGCTCCACAAGGCGCTTGCGGACGGCCTGCGCCTGCAGATTCTGCGCCTGCTCAAGAACGAGAGTTTCGGTGTGCTGGAGCTGTGCCGCATCCTCGATATCCGGCAATCGGCGCTGAGCCATCACCTGAAGATTCTGGCCACCGCCGAACTGGTCTCGACTCGTCGGGAAGGCAATTCCATTTTCTACCGGCGCGCCTTCCTCAGCGATGAAGATCCCATGGGCAATATCAAGGAAGCGGTTTTTGATGAGCTGGACAAGGAACTGCTTGCCGCAGCGCAACAGAAGAAGATCAAGCAGATCCAGCTGGAACGCTCGCAATTGTCCCTGAACTTCTTCAACAAGAATGCCGCCAAGTTTCGCGAGAAGCAGGGGCTGATTGTCGAGCACAAGGACTACCACGCCACCCTGCTGTCAATCATCGATGACCTGGGTTTGGACGCTGACGCCAGTGTGCTGGAAGTGGGTCCCGGTGAGGGTCAGTTGTTGGTAAACCTTGCCAGCAAGTTTTCCCGTGTGACCGCTCTCGATAATTCCAAAGTCCCAAACCGACTGCGTTGCCGTGACAGTTTG
>CAYTLI010000046.1:0-17170 GCA_964438455.1 uncultured Pseudohongiella sp. | reverse complement strand
AAAGTCATCGCCATTGCTGCGCCCTGGAATGCGACGAGCATTGGCCGCTCGCTCAATTTCCTGATCGACTGGCTAATGGAAAATCTGGGGCGTGCTTCTCTCTGCAGATTCTGGCGCAGCAACCAGCGGTTACCCTGCACTCGATCCTCGTCTATTACCGGTTGTGTACCAATCGGCAATGCACTGTCAAATCGTTGCTCCTGCTCGAGCAATGATTGCAGGTGAGGATCGGTCGCTGCGTCTTTTTCAAATGCGCTACGTTCCTCCGCATCCATCTCACCGTAGAGATACTGAATAACACGATGCTCCAGTTGCTCATTGGTTCTGTTGTTTGTCATCCCGTTTACCTCAAACTACTGAATCAATTAGTTCAGTGATAATCTGCCAGTTGTTCTTGTAATTTCTTTCTCGCTCTGAACAACATGACCTTGATCGAATTTTCAGAGCATTCCATAACGTCTGCCGCTTCCCGCAACTTGAATCCCTGCTGGTGGCAGAGTACAAATGCGATGCGCTCATTGTCGGTAAGCTTCCTCATCGCCTTGCTGATCTCCATTCCTAACTCATCATCCAGAGTTGCTGCTTCCGGCGAATGCGACTCAACATATTTCTCCTGGTGCTGATACTCGTCTTGCACCGCTGTCATCTTTTGCCAGGTGCGCTTCAGCTTGCGCCGGTTAGACAGGGCCGTATTCACTACGATCTTGTGTAACCAGGTACTGAACTTGCTCTCCAACTTGAAGTTGGGCAACGCCCGATATGCCGCCAACATTGCATCCTGGTAGATGTCATTGGCATCTTCCGGGCTATGGGCAAATCCTGCCGCCACGGCCAGCATCTGACGCTCGAGCGTGCGCACAAGCCGCTCGAATGCTGCGATGTTGCCGGTCTGTGCCGACCTGACCAGTTCTTCTTCCGTTTCCCGTAACAAGGGAAGTCCCCTATAGCCTGGATTCTGGAACTCTAAAAATGAGCTCAATTTACACTATTAGAGGCGCTGAGAAGGAAAAGGGTTAACAAGAAATTAATGAAGAAATCCGAAAAAAATGCCCGGAAAGATGGTGGGAAAACAGTGGCGGGCCTGAGCTGCCACTGTTTTTTTGGATATAGACTTTTAACCAATAAAATCAGTTAGTTGTGTTTTCCCCGGCTGAATCAGAGGATGAAGTCTCGGGACAATCACAGAAATTTCTCTGCTGCCGCAATCGCTGCTGCCTCTGGGCCTGGCTCTGGCGCAGCATCTGGCGGCGTTCCTGCAGGGCCGCGCGCTCGTCTTCAGTCAGGTTTTCCAGCCGCTGTTGGATCTGCTGGCGCCTTACCTGTCGATCTTCCTGCAACAACTGGCGCAACTCCTGAATACGCTCCCTTCTGACCTGGTCAGAGTTATCGGTAACAGCGTCCTGGCTCTGCTCATCAGCGTCCTGTGCGGCTATGGGCAGGCTGAACGCCAGCATTGTGCAGAGCAGTGACGGTATTAGTAAAAGCTTGTTCATGATGTTCTCCCGTGAAATCCAGGCTCAACCTGCGTGGGTCGAGCTGCCTTACACAGAAAAACGCGACAACCTGCTGTTGGTTTACAACTGTGACTTGTCAGGACTTATGAATCGCTGGATTTGTCGGGAGTCTGCTGCGCATCTTCCCGCTTGTAGCGACCGGCCTTGACCAGGCTCTCCCGCAGAACGAACTCGATCTGCGCATTGAGACTGCGCAGATCGTCATTCGCCCAACGCTGCATAGCGGTGAGGATTTCAGGGTTGATCCTGAGCGGAAAAGTCTTGCGCTTCATAGTTCAGGTTAACGAATCAGGTGTAAAGTCAGGTGTAAAGACTGCCTGCATTCACTACTGGCGCGGCGGCCGTTTCTCCACAGAGCACAACTAATAGATTGCTGACCATTGCCGCCTTGCGTTCTTCGTCCAGTTGCACGACGTTCTTTTCTGACAAGGCTTCCAGAGCAAGGTCAACCATCCCTACAGCGCCTTCTACAATCTTCTTCCGTGCCGCTACGATTGCAGAGGCCTGTTGACGCTGCAGCATGGCGTTGGCGATTTCAGGCGCATAGGCCAGGTGGCTGATACGCGCCTCAATGACCTCCACACCCGCCTTGCTCAGGCGATTGTGCACTTCCTTCTTCAACAGCTCCGCCACCTCTTCCGGATTGCTGCGCAAACAAAAGTCCGCCCCTTCATCATCGTGGCTGTCATAGGGATGAGTTGTGGCCAGGTTTCTCAGTGCTGCTTCACTCTGGATCTGCACATAGTTTTCATAGTCATCCACTTCGAACAGAGCTTCCGCGGTGTCGACGACCTTCCACACGATCACCGCTGCAATATCGATGGGATTACCGGAGCTATCGTTCACCTTGAGTGTGCCTGATTCGAAGTTCCTGACCCGCAAGGATACCTTGGACTTCATATACAGGGGGTTCGCCCAGCGCAGACCTTCCGTGCGCTCGCTACCCGCGTACTTGCCAAAGAGCTGCATCACTCTGCCCTGATTTGGTGCCACCATGAAGAAGCCGAGCCAGCAAAAAAATACGATTAGTCCAAACACGCCCAGTACCACCTTCAGCAAGGGTGGCAAGGTAACTATTCCCATCAATGTGAATAGACTCATAAAGAAAAGGACCACGATGGACATGTAGCCGTTATAGGTCGATGCCTGACGTTCTTCGATCATAGAAATTCTCCTCTTTGCACACCCGGACCGGGACCATCAGGGGCCCGGAGGGTGATTTCCATGATTAGGGTACATATTGATATCACATTGATGTCACTCGCGCAAGCCAGCACCCTCGCGAGTTTCGCCGGCTCGCGGAAAAATGGCCCTGAAACGTTGATTTTTAAAGGGCTCGCGGGTACGGTAAGGAGTTGAAACTGCACGGCATCTCAGCCTGGCTGATCGCAGTTTCCAAGCGCTATCCCTGAAGTTCGCATACCCGCGCCAAAACGCGGAGAAAAACAGAATTGTCAAAAGGGAGACTTCAAACGTGAATCCCAAACTCTCGCGCCGCCGCTTCATCAAGGGCGTTATCTACTCCAGTGCTGCCGCTGCTTCCGGCGCCGGCTACTATCTGGCATCCGCCCAATCAGCATCGAATGCCGTGGTCGAACGCCTGGTGTCGTTGAACGTCAACGGACGATCCCGACTGGTGGATGTGGCCCCGACAGAAACTCTCGCATTCACCCTGCGCAACAAGCTGGGCCTTACCGGATTAAAGGTCGCCTGTAATCGTGGCGAATGCGGTGCCTGCACAGTGCTGCTGGACGATGTCGCCAACTACGCCTGCTCGATCCTGACTCACACCATAAAGAGCCAGTCGATCACCACGGTTGAAGGCCTGCGCAGTGCTGCAGGAGAACTTTCTGCGGTGCAGCAGGCTTTCGTTGAAGAACTGGCTCCTCAGTGTGGCTTCTGCACTCCGGGACAGGTGATGGCGGCGACCGCATTACTGATTGCCAACCCGAACCCAACCCGGGATGAGGCGCGCCATGCCATGTCAGGCAACTTATGCCGCTGTGGCGCTTACGATCACTATTTGAATGGCGTCATGCGCGCCGCGGAGTTGTTGTCATGACCTTTACTCATATTGGTAAGAACTTCGTGCCACCCGACGTTGAAGGCAAGGTGACCGGTGGTGCGCGTTACGTGGAAGATTTCGCACCCGAAGGCCTGGTCTATGCGAGACTGCTTACCAGCCCCATGCCAAGTGGCCGCGTGCGCTCCATCGACGCTGCAGAGGCACTGCGTATGGATGGTGTACTCGGCATTTTGACCGCTGATGACTTGCCACCCTCCTCTGCACCGGACGAGCCCGTCCTGGCTTCCGACGACGTCACTTTTGTCGGTCAGCCGGTACTTGCCGTCGCCGCAATTTCAGATGAAATTGCCGAGGCGGCGCTGGATCGCATCAACGTGGAATACGAATATCGAGCGTTTGTGACTGATCCACTGGAGAGTCTTGCTGAAGGCGGACCCAATGCCTATCCGGGCGGCAATGTATTGATGCAGACCAACTCCCTGGAAGATGAGAACGCAACCATCCAGGGCGGTATCCACGAGATCAAGTGGCCGGGCAGCGAAGTGGAACGCCTGCGCCAGGGACTGGAACCTCGCAATGTAGATTTCGCGGATGGTTGGGAATACGGTGATCTCGATGCAGCTTTTGCGGAAAGCGAAGTCATCGTCGAAGAGTCCTTCGTTACGGCCGGCACTCCCCACCACTCGCTGGAACCACGCAGCAGCATGGCTTACTGGGAAAACGGCAAGTGCTACTTCTATGCTTCTACCCAGAGCCAGAGTGCTGTTGTAGAACCGCTGGCAGATTTGCTCGGCATAGCGCCGGAAGATCTGTGCATGATCAACGAAAACACCGGTGGTGGCTTTGGTTCCAAGGGCAGAACCTATCCGACCATGGCCATAACGGGTCGGTTCTCACAATTACTGAATCGCCCGGTGCAACTACGCATTACCCGCGAGCAGGAATACTACCTGGGTGTGGGTCGTCCCGGCATGCAAGGCTGGGTCAAGACTGGAGTTCGCGCCGATGGAACTGTCGCTGCAGTTGACCTGATTATCATCAGTGATGGCGGCCCCACCGGAAGAAACAGTGCTTCGTCTTCGGCGCAGCATATTTCCGTGGTCTATACCCCGAGCGCCATGCGCTTGCGAAATATACCTGTCTTCACCAATACCGCACCGCGCGGTGCACAAAGGGGACCGGGACAGAATGAGATGTCCGCCGCCATCGCACCGATCATGGACAAGGCGGCAAGGCAATTGGGCATGGACCGGGCTGAGTTCAGGCGTGTAAACGCACCCCACAGCGAGTCCCCGGTCTACGAGTTCCAGGGGCCGGTAACCAGCGCTTTCCTCGCCGAAGCCATTGATATGGCTTCCGAGATGTTTAACTGGCGTGATCGGGAGAGCCAACCACGGCAACGCAATGGCAGCAAGGTACGCGGCCTCGGTGTTGGACTCGGCTATCACGCCGCCGGCAACAACGGCTATGACGGCCTGGTTCGCATCACTCCGGATGGTCGCATCCATATCCATAATGGTGTCGGCAACCTGGGCACCTATTCATATGCAGGAGTCGCCCGCGCCGCGGCGGAAGTATTGCAGTGCAACTGGGAGAGTTGTGAAATCGTGCGCGGCAGCACCGATCTGCATCTGCCCAATTCATCGACACAGGGTGGCAGTAATACGATCTTCACTCATACACGCACGAACTGGGTAGCAGCAGAAGATGCTGTAGCCAAACTTAAGGCAATCGCTGCAGCCGAATTTGGTGGTGAGCCCGATGAGTACAGCATAGGTGATGAACGTGTTTTCCGTAGCGACGATCCTGCACAGGGCATGAGCTACGGCGAGGCCGCCGCGCTGGCAATCTCCATGGGTGGCAGATACAGCGGCGAGGAATACCCGGATGATATTCATCCAATCACCCAACGGGCGGTCGAAGGTATCGCCGGCACAGGTTTGGTGGGCGTGGCTCGCGACAACCTGGACAAGCGCGGCATTGCGCCCGGCTTGATGGTGAGCATGGCCGAGATCGAGATCGATCTGGAAACTGGTAAATTCGAAGTGCTGGATTACGTCGGTATCGCCGACTGCGGCACCATCATTCATCCCCAGGGTCTGTCCCAGCAGATCAATGGCGGTGCCATCTGGGGATTCGGCATGGCCTCAACGGAACGCCATGTCTATGATCCGCAGAATGGATTACCAGCCAGCATGGGACTCTATCAGGCTAAACCCCTGACCTACCTGGACGTACCGGCTGAGATGAAAAATGGCGCGGTAGATATTGCCGATCCCTATAATCCGGCTGGAGGTCGCGGTGTTGGTGAGCCTTCCCAGGGTAGTGCCGTTGCGGCAATCACCAGCGCCATCGCCGATGCGCTGGATGGTCACCTGTTCAACCGAGTACCGGTATCGCCGGACATGATCGTGAATCATGTCAACGATCGCGAACAGGACTACCAGACCCTGGCGCTGAATACCTTCTAGTTGGTACTAGTTCATAGCTGGCTGGCTATACACCATAAACTGTCGCGTGCGAATGCTCCTGATAACCAGGTAGAGCACCAGCCCGACGGGGCCAGCCATGAAGGTAAGCGGCAAGCAAGGAACCACCAGCCAGTGAGGAATGTTATGAGTCTGGGCATCCCTGACTTCCCAGGCGCCGATAAATAAATCGAACGCCAGGTAATGTACCCATCCCACCAACAAGGCATCGGGATCAGAGAATAAAATTCCGATAGCTTCCAAAGATCCGAAGCCACCGCCTTCCGGAAGGCTACCCAGTTGTGCAAAGAGTAGCGTTCCATAGACTACCCCCAGCACGAATGGAATGATGCCGGCGCTGATGAATCCCAGCGTCCACTTCCAACGGGGCAGCACCAGCAGCAGTATCCATCCAGGAATCACGGCAAGATTACAAATGGAAAAAATGAGTTCCGCAGACATGAGCAGGCTCCTTTGCAGCGAACTGAATTGACCGTGAGCGATTTAGCCCAGGTATTTGAGTAGTGTGCGTTCCGTGATGACGGCGATCTTGGCGCCTTTGCGTTTCAGCAAAATAGCCTTCTCGATCTTGCGACCGTGACTGGTGTACAACCAGTCCCTGCTCGCCAGCGTGCCAATAACCAGGTAATCCACATCACTGTTTACATTAGGAGAAGTTTCCGCGCCGCGCAGTCGCAGGTTAGTGTCCACATGGTTACGATCACCACTGACAAATTCGCCCGCAAGACAGAACACTGATCCGGCAATCTTTACTTCATCGACCCTGTCTTCCCAGACCTCTGTCGAAGCTTCATAAGAAACATCATTGGTTTCTGCTTCGGTGCCGGTAATTTTCTGCACCGTTTCCAGAAGATCCTGACGCTCTTCTTCGGTCATGATGCCGTCTTCAAGAATATTATTCAGTCGGTTGACGACAACACTGGCGGGCCAGCGATCACGGATAGTTTCGTTGCGATTTAACCAGTCAGAAAGTGCATCTACTTCCTGATCATTGAGAATTCCATCGGAAGCGACACCGGTGAGAAAGCCAACAAGTTCATCGGCCCTGCCGATGCTCTCCGATTCCCCCGATTCATTTGCCTGCACAATCGCCTCAATGCTCTGCTGCATTGTGTCCAGCTCTTCGCGAGTGACTTTACCATCGGCCAGAATCTCGCCCACCAGCTTGAGAATGGTCAGTACATCCTCGTGATCACGCAGCGCATCCTGCGACTTCAGCCAGGCATCAAGGAACAACAGCTCTTTCTCGTTGAGCTGTCTGTCAGCAACCACACCAGCAAGAATACCCTTCAAGCCATGCATCGCCTTTTCTTTCTCGCGCGAAAAGCTGAAGGCCTCGGTGAGGGCCTGACTATCTACATCCCGGATTATTGCCAACGCAGACTACCTGACTTTTTGCTTTGAATTATTGGTCGTTATCATAAAACTTTCCCTCGTCCCTGTCGAAAAAACATGGGCCAGACCGCAATAATTGTGGGCGCTCCAGGGGTGACCACCGAATTCGCAAGAATATGATTTTCAGAGATTTTATTGGTTCAAGCGCTGGGGTACACTTGCAGTCCCTGCGCAAGTCGAGCCTGGAGCTGAGAGTCATTGAATAACGAATCCGCGGACAATCTGGTCACCGACGACCGCTCTTTCATGAGCAAACTGCTCGCCGGCGAGTACGGTCTCGCCATGACCTACTGGGCGCTGTATTTCATTGGCGCTGCACTGTTTTTCGTCTTTGGCAGCCGCGCCGTGGACTCCGAACAATGGGTTCCCTATCTTGGCATGGTCGCAGGCATGCTGGCCTATACCTTTATCCTGATATTAGGAATTCGCGCCGCCTATCATGGCCCTCAATTATGGAAAGTCATGTCACGGACTTCGTCCGTGTTCATGATTATTAACATTCTAGTTGGCATCAGCACACTGGGTTTCATTTATTAGTCTCTGGAAACCGTGAACAGCTCTCCCTCTTTTACACTGGTAGTAAAAAAAGCCTGCCCAACCTGCACGCTGATCGAACCCGTTATTGCGCAACTAGCTGACTCAGTGGACCTGCGTGTCTACGTGCAGGACGATCCCAGCTTCCTCTCCGACATGAAGAACATCATCGACGACACAGAACTGGAATTCTCCTACCAGAATCAGATCGAGATCGTACCTACCCTGATACGCGATCAGGGCGATGGGTCGACACAAAGAATTGAAGGCTGGGATAGAGCACAGTGGCAGTCCTTTACCGCTCTCGAAGATCTGGGTCAGGACATTGCCGCATTTAAACCAGGTTGCGGCTCCCTCACCCTGGAACCAGGCATGGAAGAGAAACTCGCCCTGCGTTTCGGATCAGATGCGCTGCATGCTCGCCGACTCGAATTGGCCGAATCAGAAGACATGATTGAGGCCTGCTATGAGCGTGGATGGACAGACGGATTGCCAGTAGTACCACCAACTCCTCTGAGGGTTGTCAGGATGCTGGCAGCTACCGAACTGGATCCCGATGAAATAATCGGCAGCGTACCACCAGATTATATTGCATGTTCAGTGGAAAAAATTGCGATTAATGCGGTGCTGGCCGGCTGCAAACCTGAGTACCTGCCTACAGTCATAGCGGTAGTACGTGCAGCATTGCAGGATGCATTCTGTATGCACGGCTTGCTCTGCACCACTTACTTCTCTTCCCCGGTGGTGATTGTGAATGGGCCTGTGGCCCGGGCTATCGGCATGAACTCCGGTATCAATGCCCTCGGTCAGGGTAACCGCGCTAACGGCACTATCGGTCGGGCATTACAGCTGATAATCCGCAATGTCGGAGGGGGCAGACCTGGCGGCATCGACAGGGCAACCCTGGGCAATCCCGGTAAATATACTTTCTGTTTCAGTGAAGATGAGAGCGATCCTGACTGGTCAAGCCTGGCAATGGATCGCGGCTATCAGCGCGAGGACTCAGTGGTCAGCCTGTTTGCCGGCGACGGTGTGCAACCGGTAATGGACCAGTTATCCCGCACACCTGAATCCCTGGCCAGGAGCATGGCAGCCAGCCTGCGATCTGTAGCTCACGTTAAACGCTTCGGCATGGCGGATGCGATCCTGGTCGTCTGCCCGGAGCATCGTCGCGTGCTCAAGGAAGGTGGTTGGAGCAAGGACCGGCTGAAACAGGCCATTTTCGATGAGCTGATGACGCCTGGAACTGAACTATTGCCCGGGGTGGATGGGATGTCTGAAGGCATGCCGGACAAACTCAAAGACAAACTGCTCAACAAGTTTCGCGATGATGGCCTGCATATCGTCACTGCCGGCGGCACAGCGGGTATGTTTTCCGCTATCATCAGTGGCTGGGTTGCCAGCGGCGATAAAGGCAGCCAGCTCGTCTCTCAAATCGTGCAATAAGCGGAGATCACTATGCAAAACCAAGTCTTACTCGATCCCACGGCCGAACTCAGTCCCGGGTCGCGACAGCTGCAACCGCGCCTGGAAAAGATCGCCGGCGCCACCATTGGGCTGCTGGACATATCCAAGCCCCGGGGAAAAGAGTTTCTCGATGAAGTGGCTGGGCAGCTCGAAGCGATGGGCGCATCGGTAAAACGATACAGCAAGCCTACATTTGCCCGCGTGGCCCCCCTGGACCTGAACCAGAAAATCAGCAGTGAATGCGACGCCGTAATCGAGGGGCTCGCCGACTGAGGTTCATGTACCTCGTGCAGTTTGCATGACATCATGGACCTGGAAAGCAGAGGCATTCCCTCTGGATTTATAGCTTCCACGGAATTTGCCCAGGCGGCAGATTCCCAGGCCGCCTCACTTGGCCTGAAGCCAGCGAGTGTCTTCGTCGCGCATCCTATCCAGGACAGGACGGATGAAGAGATGGCGACACTTGCACGTGGCGCCATAGAAGATATTGTCGCCATGATTTGTAAGCAGTAGTTGAACAGCAAGGAGTAAGTAATGACCAGAGAAGCCGTAATCGTATCCACAGCAAGGACTCCAATCGGGAAAGCCTATCGAGGCGCATTCAATGACACCGACGCGCCAACCTTGGGAGGTCATGTGATCGCGGAAGCGGTACGGCGTGCAGGCATTGAGCCCGGCGAGGTTGACGATGTAATTGTTGGCTCCGCAATGCAACAAGGTTCCTCTGGGTACAATATAGGACGCACCGCTGGCGTTGCTGCTGGACTGCCTAGCAGCGTCTCCGGCATGAGCATCGATCGTCAATGCGCTTCGGGAATGATGGCGATATGTACTGCTGCAAAGCAGATTATCAATGACAATATGCCGATCGTTGTCGGCGGTGGTCTCGAATCCATCAGCCTGGTGCAGAACGAGCACCGCAACAATTATAGAGCTCAGTCTCCAGCAGTCACCGCTAATTCTGAACACGCCTATATGTCCATGCTGGAAACAGCCGAGATAGTTGCCAAGCGTTACAACATCAGCCGTGACCAACAAGACGAATATGCATTGCAAAGCCAGCAACGCACCGCAGCGGCACAACAAGCAGGTGCGTTTGACGACGAGATTGCTCCGCTTACATCAAACATGGTTTTCGTCGACAAGGAAACCAAGGAACAAAGCATTCATGAGGTCACTCTCGACAAGGATGAGGGCAATCGCCCCACTACCACCCTGGAAGGTCTTAACGGACTAAAACCGGTATTTGAAGGCGGCGTAATCACCGCGGGCAATGCCAGCCAGTTATCAGACGGAGCATCAGCTTCTGTATTGATGGACAGCAAACTCGCTGAACAGAAAGGTCTGCAACCCCTCGGCGCTTATCGCGGCATGGCTGCGGCGGGAGTCGATCCGGATGAGATGGGTATTGGTCCGGTGAAGGCGGTGCCCAAACTGCTGGAACGCTTCAACCTGAAGATGGATGACATCGGACTATGGGAATTAAATGAAGCTTTTGCCGTGCAGGTCATTTACTGTCGTGATGTGCTGGGCATCCCCAACGAGCTACTCAACGTAAATGGCGGCGCCATCTCCATCGGTCATCCTTATGGCATGAGCGGCGCGCGCATGGTTGGCCATGCCCTGATCGAAGGCAAGCGTCGGGGAGCCAAATACGTCGTATGCACCATGTGCGTCGGTGGAGGCATGGGTGCTGCCGGCCTATTCGAAGTATTCTGACGACTAAACCGGGAGCATTCGTTTTCCTGCTACAGATTAAGAGAACAGACAATGAAAACAATAACAATCCTGCAAGCCGCATCGCTGTCACTGGCACTACTCCTCTCACAAGCCTCACAGGGCCAGGAGCCAGTACGAATCGCCTTCATGGACCCGCTGTCTGGCGCATTCACTTCCATTGGCAGCAGCGGCTTGAAGCAACTGCAGTTTGCAGCGGATTATCTGTTCAATTCCCAGGGCGGCATCCTTGGCGGTCGTCCGATCGAGATTGTCCCCTATGACAACCAGCAGAGCCCGACGGAAACCCAGATTCAGTTTCGCCGCATAGTTAGCGATGGAATCCGCATCGTGTTCCAGGGCAACAGCTCAGCTGTCGCCAACACACTAAACAGCACCATCAGCCGGCATAACAGACGTAATCCGGGACAGGAGATTCTGCAGATTAACTACTCTGCAGTCGATCCGATCCTGACCAACGATCAGTGTAGCTTCTGGCATTTCCGTTTCGATGCTCATGCCATCATGAAGCTGAATGTACTGACCGACTTCATCGCAATGAATGAAGACATCAAGAGTGTCTACATCATCGGCCAGGACTATTCATTTGGCCAGGTAGTTTCAGACAACACAATCCGTTTGTTGAAAGAGAAACGACCAGACATTGAAATCGTCGGCAATGAGTTTCACCCCATCGGCCAGGTCAAGGACTTTACGCCATATGTAACCAAGATCGTGTCATCGGATGCGGACGCAGTCATCACCGGCAACTTCGGCGCCGACATGGTGTCCCTGGCCAGGTCCATCATCGACAGCGGTCTCGATATTCCTATCTATACTTTCTACGCAGCCTATGACGGAATCACTGCGACGCTGGGCGCCGACGGCAAGAACAGGATCAGGTTGATCCACAACGATCCGGCGAATCCCTACCCCACCGTGGAACGCCGCGACTATATTCGCGCTTTCAAGAATGCGAATCCAGACAATGACATGACCCAGTTCCGCATCACCAATGCCCTGCAAATGTTGGTGACGGCAATGGAAGAAGCCCAGAGCACCGATCCATATGACATCGCACTGGCACTCGAGGATATGCGTTTCACCAACATGAGTGGCGAAGAGTTATGGATGCGCGGGGAAGATCATCAGATATTCCAGTCATTGCACATTTCCGTGCATACGGATGAAAACATAGAGTTCGATGCGGATAATTCCGGGTTCGGACTTTTTGCCGAGTATTCCGTGCCCATGGAAGACACTATCGTAGAGACCAGTTGTCGCATGCGTCCACCGCGCCGCTAGATAGTCAGTCAGCGGCAAACTCATGCTCGAAGTCTTTATCTTTGCCACCCTGAACGGTCTCGTCACCGGCCTCTTGCTGTTTATGCTGGCCAGCGGCCTCACGCTGATCTTCAGCATGATGGGCGTACTCAACTTCGCCCATGCCAGCTTCTATATGCTGGGAGCGTACTTCGCCTATTCCATTTCACTGTATCTTGGCTTCTGGGGCGGGCTCATCTTCGCGCCACTTATCGTCGGCGCCCTGGGCGCACTGGTGGAACGCTACCTGCTGCGCCGCGTACATGAACACGGACATGTAGCAGAGTTGGTGTTCACCTTTGGCCTGGCGTTCCTTATAGAGGAAGCAGTGCAATTTTTCTGGGGACCAGACACCAAGAACTACCGGTCACCGGACATACTGGACTTTCCCTTGTTTACCCTGTTTGGCCAGGAATTTTCTGCCTATCGTGGATTCATGATTGGCATCTCCGTGGCAATCTTTATCGGGCTCTACCACCTGCTGACCCGCAGTCGAATCGGCATCATCATTCAGGCAGCAATCACCCACCCACATACGGTGGCAAACCTGGGTCATAACGTGCCACTTATCTTCATGGGCGTGTTTGGGGTTGGTACTGCATTGGCCGGTGTCGCCGGTGTAATCGCCGGCCCGGTGCTTACCACCTTCCCCGGCATGGCCGTCGTGTTAGGCAGCATAGTCTTCGTCATCGTTGTGATCGGCGGCCTTGGCTCACTCACTGGCGCATTTATCGCCTCCTTGTTGATCGGACTGTTGCAGAGTTATGCAATTGCGTCTGATCTGGGTATGCCCGACCTGCTTAATCTTTTGGGCCTGGAATTTGGTCGCGACCATCCGCTCACTGACCTGTGGACACTTAGCCTGCCGCAGATCGCACCAATCATGCCCTTCATGTTACTCGTCCTGGTTTTAATTTTCAGACCAACCGGTTTGCTGGGCAAACGAGAACAATGAAACAGCTACTGACAAAATCACTGGTGTGGATCGCCTACCTGGCCGTATTGCTGATCCTGCCGCAGATTTTTAACTCGGTGCTCGCCATTACCATCTTCAACCAGATGGCGATCGCCATTGTCTTCGCTCTGAGCTACAACATGTTGTTGGGCCAGGGTGGCATGCTGTCATTCGGCCATGCGGTCTATTTTGGCCTGGGTGGTTTCATGGCCGTTCACGCACTGGTGATGATCGAATTTGAAACCTTTTACTTCTCCATTATTTATATTCCGCTCATTGGTGGCCTGATCGGTCTCCTGGCTGCTGTCTTCATTGGCAGCTTTTCAACTCACAAGGCCGGCACTGTTTTCGCCATGATCTCCCTGGGCATCGGCGAATTGGTGGCGGCCTCCTCACTGATCTTTGTCAGCTTCTTTGGCGGCGAAGCGGGTGTCAGTGCCGATCGAACCTATGGCCCACCATTCTTTGGCATAGAATTCTTTCAGGACATTGAGATTTATTACCTGGCCGCGGGCTGGGTCTTTATCGCCACCCTGTTCATGTACCTGTTTACCCAGACCCCGGCTGGCCGCATGGCGAATGCGGTCCGTGACAACCCGGAGCGCGCCGAGTTCATCGGTTACAGCGCCCGCAAGGTGAGGTTCATTTCCTTTTGTGCGTCTGGTTTCTTTGCCGGCATCGCCGGCGGACTGTTCGCACTGAACTATGAGTTCATTACCGAGGAAAACCTCAACGCGGTGACTTCCGGCCGGGTGTTATTGATGGCTTACATTGGAGGTCTGGGCTATTTCATCGGGCCTATTGTCGGCGCCGTCATTCTCACCCTGATGAACTCCCTGCTCAGCAACTACACCGAACTATGGATGCTGTACCTGGGCATCATGTTCGTGCTGACCGTGTTGTTTCTTCCCCGCGGCTTCGCCGGATTCATCATGATGCATCGGGTGGCCTGGGTGCAGAAACGAATGCAGAGCCTGGTCATGCCCTACCTGTTAACCGGTGTTCCGGCAATGATTACGGCCGTGTCCCTGGTTGCCATTATCGAGATGCTGCATCATCGCGGCGAAGAATTTCATTTCCTTCTTGTAACACTAAGTTCGACAAGCGTATTCAGCTGGGCTCTGGTGCTGGCAGTCGCCGGTGCTTCTATTTACGCAGTGAGACTATCCCTGCCCCGACTCCACAGCGCGTGGGAAGACGCCAACAAGCTGGTAGACGCCGATGAGGATAACGCCAGGCCATGAGCATCCTCACGCTTAAAAATGTCTGCAAGCGATTTGGCGAAACCGAAATTATTCGCGACGTGTCCCTGGATATCGAGAAAGGCGAGCGCCACGCAATTATCGGCCCCAATGGCGCCGGCAAGTCGACCCTGTTCCATCTTATCAGCGGCAAGTACGCACTCAGCAGCGGTGATATCAGTTTTCACGATCAATCCATCGCCAACAAAAAACCCTATGAGATCGCTCGCCTGGGTATCACCCGCAGCTTCCAGGTGACAAATATATTTCCGCGGATGACAGTATTCGAAAATATTCGCTGCGGATTATTATGGAACCAGAAATATGGCTATTCGTTCTGGCATTTGCTGGGCCGACAGCAGGATTTAAACGCCAAAACTCACGCACTGCTGGAAGAAATTGGCCTGGGCCACCGCGCCGAGATTCCAGCCGGTGAACTGGCGTATGCACAGCAACGGGCGCTGGAATTGGGCATTGCCATCGCCAGTGGGGCGGAACTGATCATGCTGGATGAACCGGTAGCCGGCATGAGTCACAGCGAGGCGGAAAACGCAGTCGCCCTGATTCGCAAGGTCACTGAAGGCAAGACCCTGGTGATGGTCGAGCACGACATGAATATTGTCTTCGATGTCGCCGACAGGATCTCCGTACTGGTCTACGGCGAAATTATCGCCTGTGATACACCGCAGGCGATTCGCAGCAACGCCAGGGTACAGGAAGCCTATCTTGGAGAGGTGGCAGCGGATGCTTGAAGTCAAAGATTTACATGCCTATTACGGCAAGAGCCACATTCTCCAGGGCGTAAGTTTCAACGTTCAGGAAGGAGAAATTGTCAGCCTGCTGGGGCGTAATGGGGTTGGTCGTTCTACGACTGCCAAGGCAATCATGGGCGAAGTCGAACCCCATGGTTCGGTGAAGTTCAAAGGCGAAGAGATTGCCGGCAGGCAAAGCTTTGAAATCGCCAACCGGGGCCTGGGCTATGTGCCTGAAAACAGGGATATTTTTCCTACTCTCACCGTACGGCAGAATCTCTTGCTTGGCATCAAGAGTTCAGGCAAAAGCGGGCGCTGGAGCATGGAGGAAATGTTTCGCATGTTTCCAAACCTTGGCGAGAGGGCCGATGTGCACGGCGGGGTTCTGAGTGGCGGCGAGCAGCAGATGCTGTGCATGTGCCGAACCCTGATGGGCGACCCCGACATGATCATGATCGACGAACCGACCGAAGGACTGGCTCCAAAGCTGGTGCATCAGGTTGGCGACCTGCTTAAAGAAATTGCTGATCGGGGCGTGGCAATATTGCTGGTAGAACAGAAACTGTCTATCGCACTGAAAATCTCCCAGAGAGTCTACGTCATGGGTCACGGCCAGATTGTCTACGAGGGCACGCCCGATGCACTCATGCAGGCTGACGATGTGCGCGCCGAATGGCTCGAAGTCTAACCTTAAACAAGCAATGCCAGTAATTAACCCAATGCTCAAACGACTAGCTGCTTCTTTATTATTGTTGCTGTCATTGTCCATTAGCGTTCCCGCACTGGCCTGGGATTCAACTGGTCATCGCCTCAGCGCGGCGGTCATGCTTGAGTATGTAGATGAAGAAACCCGCGATCAGTTGATCGCGATACTCAGCGAGCATCCCCGTTTCCGCGAAGATTTCCTGGCTGAAATACCGCGCTTCGTCGATCGCCAGAACGAGGACGCCATGGCCGAGTGGCTGTTGGGTCAGGCAGCCTACTGGCCTGATATTGCTCGCGGCTTACCTGACACTGAACGCAGGCGCTATAACCGCCCTGGCTGGCACTATGAGAATGGCGCATGGATGCGAGGCGCGACAGAAATCCAGGGCAACGTCTATGTGGATCTCGCCGAATTCCCTGATATAGCTGGCGCCAACGGCGATACGATTACCAGCGAAGCGATGGTTGGCAATGTCACCACGGCGATCGATTACAACGTGCGCTTGCTGCTGGACAATCAGACTCCACCGGCGCAAAGAGCTGTGGCCTTGTGCTGGGTGCTGCATCTGATTGGGGACATCCATCAACCTCTTCACGCGGGAGCCCTGTTTTCACCAATCACCTTTAGCGATGGTGACCGCGGCGGCAACGGCATCTCGATAGGCGAAAGCAACCTCCACTCCCGCTGGGATCGTGCCCTGGCCTCCGGTGGAGTCGTGGCCGAGAAGCAGATTATTCTTTCCGGCATGACTGCAGCAGAATCCACCGCGCAGAATCTGGATGAGCTTGACTGGACTATCTGGCTCAACGAAAGCAGAAATTTACTACAGCCGACAGTCTACGCTGATTTTATCATCGACGAGATTCGCGCTGCCGACTCTGAAGAGCGTAGCATGCGCGCACTCTCTCTTCCCGCAGACTATGTCGAGCAGATGCAGCAAGTTTCACGGCAGCGACTCGGTCTCGCCGGGCGTCGACTTGGCCTGTTGTTCCAGTCCGGATTCAGCATGCAGACTTCGTCTACACCGCGCTAACAAGCACATTCTCTTTGCG
>CAYTLI010000045.1:0-17203 GCA_964438455.1 uncultured Pseudohongiella sp. | reverse complement strand
TTGCGAGCCTGCCAGCAAGCTGGCCCGGCACGATCTGCGTTGCGCACGCCGGCAAATGGCAGTGGCGATTCCGGTGCCCGCCAACGGAGATCACGAACCGGTGGCGCCGCGAAAGCGATACCCTCAAAAACTGTCACACCATCATCTACCTGCGAAGCATGACCACGATAGATACCGGCTTCAGTGCTGACTTCTTCCACACTGGCCGCAATTGCGCGAGCGCCGAGAAGTGCAATTATCAATAGCAGAACAATTCGAATCTTCACCACATCATCCCCTGTCTAATCTACTCAATTGATTCAAGGCGCAGCAAAGCACCATCATCTTCGTCAACCAGAATGTAAAGATATCCATCGGGCCCCTGCTTCACTGCGGAAATCCTCGCTTTCAATTCCCGTAACAGGCTCTCCCGTTTTACCTCTTCACCACGACTGTTGAAGGCGATCCTTTCGAGGTGTCCAGTACCTGGAATTCGACCTTCCATCATGGATCCCACGAACAGGTTTCCCTGCCAGGCGGGAAATTTGTCAGCACTGTAAAATGCCATGCCCGCGGGCGCGATTGAGGGCCACCAGATGATTTCCGCACTGGCAAACTCGGTATCCTGTTGCAGGTCCGAGATCCAGTCACCCCGATACTGACGACTATAGGACACGATGGGCCAGCCGTAGTTGGCGCCCGCCTCGATGATATTCACTTCGTCTCCACCCTGGGGTCCATTCTCGGCTGCCCACAGGGCTCCGGTTTGCGGATGAAAATCCAGGCCAATCTGGTTGCGATGCCCGACGCTATACACCTCAGGCAGATATTCACCGGAATCAATGAAAGGATTGTCTGCTGCCGGTGTACCATCATCGTTCAGGCGCAGCAGCTTGCCGTAATGTACGGCCGGATCCTGGGCATAATCACCATAGCCTGCATAAACGTAAGCGCCACCCACACTCATCATGAGTTTGTTGTCCGGGGTGAAAAGCAGTTTTGCTGCGGCGATACCACGATCAAATCCCTCAGTGACGAAGATCTCTTCCGCATCGACCAGCCGGTTGTCCTGTAAGCGCGCACGCACCAGGGCGACTTTCTGCTCTGGCTCATCATCTACCACCAGACCCTTGGTGTGAGTCAGATACACCAGGCTGTCATCATCGGGATGCAGTGCGATCGACATCAGGCCCGCGCGAAAAACCGCGGAATAAACTTCCGGCACTCCAGCTATATCCTGCTGCTGTAATTCACCGTTGCGAACCAGGCGCAGTTTTCCGGAATAGCGCTCGGTAATCAGGATGTCGCCGTTGTTACGGAAGGCAAGGTCAAACGGGTTTTGCAAACCACGGGCGACGGGTACGACACGGACTTTGTCTACATCAGCCGTGGTGATCACCAGTGTGCTGTCGGGAACCTGCGGGTCCGGACTGCTGCGCGCCTGGCCAAGCGCGGAATGCGACGTCACTATCGCCAGTGCCAACACACTGAAGCTGGACAGCATGCGCGCTGCGCGCAGAGATAATTTTTCTATAGTCATCTTGTTCTCCACTAATGCTGATGCCCTGGACCAAATTCAGCCGCTACGGATTCGTAGTGCAGACGCAGCAGGTCACGGCCGAAATCGCCATCGAAGTCACGCCACACCAGGTGAATATGATTCGCGTTGTTCTGTACGTTATCGTATTCGATCAGAAAGCCCGGGCCCTGTACTCGATAGTAATGGGGGTCTCCTCTTTCCTGCCCTCCGATCCAGGTGAATCGCACATCTTCAAGGCCCTGGTCCTGAATCGCTGCCATGCGATCGGCAAACAATGGCGCCGGTTGCACGGAAGCAACTTCTTCGATCAGTCGCATAAGCGTCAGTTTCTGCGCCGAATCCATATCTGCATATCGAATACCGCTCGCCTCGAGTCGCTCCGCTTCCACACTGGCGCCGGTAATAATGTCACGTGGCGCGTCTGTAGCGATCAGCGCCTCAGCTCTCTGCTCATTCGATAGCGATAGCAATAATTCACGAGCGATATCTTCTTCAGCGGCCAGAACCCGAGTACCAATTTGCGAGCCCGATCGAACTTCAGCAGGATTGCTGCCAAAAAACTGGGGAGAACTTGCTATGCCAACGCCGCGAACAAAAGTCCAGTTGAAGGCAAGATGATGACCTTCATAGCGAACGGCCCAGTTAGTATCCAGCCCTGGCTCGCCAAATACCGTGATGTAGTAGAGCTCTGGGTCGCGCTCGAAGCGACCATTGACCTCTATCTCGGCCAGCACGTTTTCCAGGCTACGTACTGCTTCGGCCTGCGCGAAGCCGGAAGCACTGAAGAAAGTACGCAAAAGGGCCTGTGCGGCATCCATCTGTTCATCCGTCATACCACGAAACACAGCTCCGTTACGCTCCCTGGGAATGAAGTGCCAGTTCAATCTCTCCTCATCGTCAAAAGCATAGACCGCACGGTTGTGCTGGAATCGGGTCAGGGTATCGAGAAACTGGTCCGCAGCTGCAACCATCCGCTCATTCAACTGGATACGCGAATCCTGCGCGATCGCACTGTTCATCAACAGGAGCAGGCAGGTACACAAGGCAAGGAATCTGGCCATCTTGCAACCTCCGGAGCATTCAAGCTTCTTCTTATATGGCTAATAGGGCGAGGACGTGAACCTCAGCATAAACCCGGGGCCTGATCAGGTCCAGCACACGCATTGTCAGCGTTGCCAATATTTGCGATAAAGGGCTCCCTTTGGTACTGGAGACGAGGCAGGCAAGCCCATGAAAGCAGTAAGAGTAAAAGAGTTCGGCGGTCCGGAGGTCATGTCATACGAGGACATCGACGCCCCTGCCCTGGAAGATGGCCAGGTACTGGTCAAGGTTGAGGCCGCGGGTATCAACTACATCGATACTTACCAGCGCACCGGTCTGTACCAGATTCCCCTGCCGGCAACACTCGGACTCGAAGCGGCGGGCACCGTGACTGAAGTGGCTGGCGGAGTGTCCCGATTCAAGCTTGGGGATCGGGTCGCCTATACCAATGTGGCCGGCGCCTATGCCGAATTTGTGGCGGTGCCAGAAGACAAGCTGGTAAGCCTGCCCGATGATGTTTCTTTCGATCAGGGTGCGGCTGCCATGCTACAAGGCTGCACCGCGCACTATCTGTGCCAATCCACGTACAAGGTACGGGAAGGTGATCGCTGTCTCATCCATGCGGCTGCCGGCGGTGTCGGCTTACTGCTGATTCAGATGGTGAAAATGATGGGCGGCTTTGTCATCGGCACAGTGTCCACCCAGGAGAAAGCTGAACTTGCGAAACAGGCGGGCGCCGATGAAGTAATCCTGTATTCGGAGCAGGACTTCGAAGAAGAAGTGAAGCGCATAACCCATGGCGCTGGTGTGAATGTGGCTTATGATTCTGTTGGCAAGAGCACCTTCGAAAAGAGCATCGATTGCCTTTCCCGCTTTGGCTATATGGTGCTGTATGGCAATGCCAGCGGCCCGGTGACTGAATTCAATCCAGCAACCCTGGGTCCCAAAGGTTCACTGTTCCTCACCCGACCTACCCTGTTTGACTACCTGGCCACGCGGAAAGACCTGGATTGGAGAAGTGGCGATGTGTTCAAGTGGATTGGTGAAGGCAAACTCAACATGCGACTGGAACATTTCTACCCCCTCGCTGATGCGCAGCAAGCACACCAGGATCTGGAAGCACGAAAGACTACTGGCAAACTTATTTTGCATCCCTGACTTGATTAGCTGAAAGAGAACTCACTATGAAAACAAAAACATTACTCCTGTTTATATTGTGTGCCGTGGCTGCACCTTTGACCCTGGCACAATCCATCGATCTTGGTCGTGGCGAAATTCCTATCACCGTTCCTGATGACTATGACGCGGAAGTTCCAACGCCGTTGATTGTTGCTTTGCATGGTTACACCGGCAGTGGCGCGGGCACGGATCGTTACATGGGCTTGAGCGCCATCGCCGATGACTACGATTTTCTGTTGGCAACACCTAATGGCAGGAGAGAGCCTGAAGGCGACGCGAACCCATACTGGAATGCATCAGTTGCCTGCTGCAATTTCTACTCCGTTGAAACCGATGATGTGGGTTATATCAAATCCATAATCGATGAAATGAAATCCCGCTACAACGTGGACCCGATGCGGGTTTATCTCATTGGTCATTCCAATGGCGGATTCATGACTTACCGCATGGCAAGGGAACATTCCGATACCGTTGCTGCAATCGCCAGTCTTGCTGGCGCCAATGATGCCGGCCCTGGCGACGAACCTTCTTCTCCGGTGCATATCCTGCAGATTCACGGTACAGCCGATGCAACTATCCTCTATCGAGGCGGTGAAATTAGGGAGAATCGCTACACCGGCGCTCTCAGTTCTGTGCGACGCTGGGCAGAATACAATGGTTGCGACCCCCAGGGACGTGGCCGCGAGCAGCGCGACCTGGATGCCAGCCTGCCTGGTTACGAGACCGGTGTGCTGAAGTACAACGTGGGTTGTGAAGCGGGCGGCTCCGCCGAGCTGTGGACTATCTCAGCCGGCGCCCACTCACCGGTTCTCTCTGATACCTACGGTGCGCAGGTGGTCGAATGGTTGTATGCGCACCCGAAGCGTAACGCTAGTTTCGCCGACTGATAATTGAATGGGGTCGGAGAGATTAATTTTTAATCTCTCCGACCCCATTTTTCACAACAGCGCTTCAATACGGTCCATCAAATCTACCATACGACGCCGCACCGGCTCATAGGCTTCTGCCTGGGTCATATCCAAACCGGCTTCATTAAGCAGGATGTCATGGGGATGGGCCGAACCCCCGGCACTCAGCACTCGAATAAATGCATCCCGCACTTCTTGGTCGCCGGCTAAAAACTGCTCAGCAAACCAGGCCGCACCACTGATAGAAGTAGCATATTGAAACACATAGAAGTCGTAATAAAAGTGCGGGATGAATGCCCATTCGACCGTGTAAGCATCATCGATGGTCAATACTCCTTCATCATGGCCATGATAGCGCTTCAAGAGATCACCATAGATTTCCGTGAATCGTGGCCCGGTCAGAGGCTGACCCGCTTCCGCAGCCTGGTGAATAGCCAGTTCAAACTCGGCGAACATGGTCTGGCGAAAAAAGGTGCCGCGTATCTGTTCCAGGGCCCCACCGAGATAGTACAGGCGCTCTTCATCCGTGCGCGCATTAGCGATCATGTATTCCTGCAACAGGATTTCATTAATGGTTGATGCCATCTCTGCTATGAAGGTGCCATAACCTGCCGTCTCGTATGGCTGGTTGGCATTTGCCAGCAGAGAATGCACGGCATGACCCCACTCGTGAGCAAACGTGGACATCGATTCGTAGTCATCGTTGTGATTCAGCAAAACATAGGGATGCACATCGTAGACTGAGCCATTCATGTAGGCTCCGGAACGTTTCCCCGGTTGTGGATGACTGTGCATCCAGTTTTGCGAGAGACCGTATTCCAGTAATTCCAGGTAGGTGTCACCAAATGGTTTTAACGCCTCAAAAGTAATGTCCTTGGAGCGCTGTATATCAAAAACGCCGGTGTCCAGCTCAACCAGTGGCGGATAAATGTCGTAGTAGCGCAGGTCATCGATACCGAGCATTCGACCCCGCAATTCGAGATAGCGGTGAAATGCCGGCAACGCCTCGTTAACCTGGTCTACCAATTGTGTATATGCGCCCGGGGGTAAGCCATCGTCGAACAAGTTGTGAGCGAGCACGCTGTCGTGATTGCGTACCCGCGCCGTGAACAGGTTGGACTGAACTTCTGATGCCAGTGTGGCACCCATGCCATCGGCGTACTGGTTCCAGGTGCCCCAGAATGTATCGAATACCAGTTTACGATCTTCACGATTCGGCGCTGCCCGCCATAGACCATAACCAGCCTGGCTCAGAGTCACCTCGTTGCCTTCGCTCAGCGTAACCGTTGGCCAGGGAATATCTGCATTGGCATAGTTCTCATAGATCTGTTCCGGCGAGGACAACACCATGCCCGCCTGGGCAAGAATGTTCTCTACTTCCTGAGACAGGGTATGCGGTGCCTGGCGCAGTGTGTCGCGAAGCAGAAATTCAAAATCAGCAAGCGCTGGTTCCTCCGTGAGGAATTGTTCAATTCGTGTTTCGCCAACTTCCAACAACTCCGGGCTGATCCAGGAAGTAGCCTCTCCCAGATTGGTAAACATCACCCGGGACAAATCAAATCTGGCCTGGGCCTCGGGCTCTCTCTGATCCGCATCTCTTTGCAGGCTGGTATACACATATACCCGCGCCGCTTCCTTGTTGGTATCGGAATAGGATTGCAAGGCTTCAAGCATCGCGGCGGCACTGTTACCCAGGGTACCGCGATAGGCATTGAGCTCTCCTATCTGTGCGTTCACCTGTTCCAATGCAGATTCCCAGCTAGCTATGTCGGGATAGATCTCGGTCAAATCCCATTCATAACGCTGTGATTCTGCTGCCAGGCAAGCAGCACCTAGGCCCCAGGCGAGCATCACTACTATGAATTTATTGATGAGCAGGCGCATAAATAATTTCCTCACTACTACATTTTCTGCCTGACAGGTTATACATCTAACTATTTCGACAGGTTTTATTGAACGCATACTACAGTATCAGGCACCGTTGCGCCCCCGCTGGATAGGATGCATGAAATTCACGATTGGATGCAGAAAAGGGCAACCCCGGCGAGAACACCGGGGACAGAGGGGAAGCAGATCTATTCTGTATTCTTGTCGCCAGTACTCAACATCTTGTTGAAATTCTCCAGCAGATTCATGGGCAGCGGAAAGACAATAGTGGAACTTTTCTCACCGGCGATCTCTGTCAAAGTCTGCAGGTATCGCAACTGCATGGACTCGCTCTTCTCGGAAAGCTGTCGAGCCGCCTCCACCAGTTTTTCGGATGCCTCGTATTCACCATTGGCATGAATTACCTTCGCGCGTCGAATCCGCTCGGCTTCAGCCTGTTTTGCGATCGCGCGAATCATGCTTTCATCCAGGTCGACGTGCTTGATCTCCACATTCGACACCTTGATGCCCCAATTGTCAGTCTGGGCATCCAGAATATCCTGAACATCTGCATTCAACCTCTCACGCTCCGCCAATAACTCGTCCAGCTCATGCTGGCCGAGCACCGAGCGCAAAGTTGTCTGTGCAAGCTGGCCGGTGGCCTCCATGAAATCTTCCACGTTATTGATTGCTTTCTCCGGGTCGACCACACGGAAGTAAAGTACAGCGTTTACCTTCACCGATACATTATCCCTGGTAATCAGGTCCTGGGTCGGAATGTCCCAAACCACGATTCTCAATCCCACCTTAACCATTTGCTGGATGACGGGAACAACAATAATGAGTCCTGGCCCCTTTACCTTGTAAAAGCGCCCGAGCATAAAAATAACACCACGCTCATATTCTCTCAGGATACGAAATGTACTAAGCAGCAGTGCCAGTGCGATAGTAGTTAGTACGATAGCAAACGATTCCATAAGCTCACTCCTGCTTTTTGACTTTAAGTACCAGGCCGTCGATATCCGTGATTTCCAGTTTGTTGCCTTTCTCTACGGGCTCACCTGATTCAGCTTTCCAGATTTCACTGAATGCACTGACGCGGCCCTGACCATCGAACGCCTCCAGCGCAACTGCCGTCCCACCCACCATGGCTTCTGTGCCGGTCACAACTTTCTGCTGTCTGGCACGCACAAGCATGCCCAGAACAAACAGGAAGACACCAGCGGATGCCACGGCGAATGCCCCGATGATAGCCAGGGAAATACGGAATGCTTCCAGTTCTGTATCCATCAGGATCACCGAACCAAGCACGAAAGCCACTACACCACCAAAGCCCATGACTCCAAAGCTCGGCGACAGGGCTTCAGCAATCATCAACCCTATTCCCACCACGATTAACCCCAGACCTGCGTAATTAATCGGCAACATTTGCAGCGCATAGGCGCCAAGCAAAAGACAAATTACGCCGACGATACCGGGCAATCCCATGCCCGGGTTGTAGAATTCCAGGATCAGCCCATAGATACCTATCATTAACAGTATGTAGGCAATGTTGGGATCCGTGATCAGCGCAAGAAATTCGTGCCGCCAATCCGGTTCGATGGTCACTATCTCCGCTGCAGAGAGATCCAACACAACATCGCGCCCATCAATGCTCGTTGACGCCCCATCAAGTTGTGCAAGCAGCGCTTCCAGGTTCTCCGCGATGTAATCGATAACATTCAGCTCCAGCGCCGCCGATGCGGTGAGGTTTGCTGCCTGCACCACTGTTTGTTCGGCCCATTCCTGGTTGCGCCCGCGAAGCTCTGCCAGCCCCCTGATGTACGCCACCGCATCGTTGATTACCTTGCGCTCCATCGCCGTACCGCCCTGTGCCGCAGCGCCATTGCCTGACTCACCGGTGGAAGTAGATTCACCCTCCTCTGTTTCTTCAGGCGGCACTACGGGTATTGGAAGTGGGCTCGAACCGCCGCCGATACTGACCGGCGTCGATGACCCCACATTGGTAGCTGGCGCCATGGCCGCAAAATGGCTTGCGTAGAGGATATAGGTTCCGGCACTGGCCGCGCGCGCACCATTGGGAGCAACCCAGGTTACTACCGGCACCGGTGAGGCCAGGATCTGCTGGATAATGTCACGCATAGATGCGTCGAGACCACCCGGGGTATTCAGGCGCACGACAACCAGTTCAGCGCTGGCATCGGCAGCGTCTTCCAGGGAGCGAATCACGAAATCGGCGCTGGCGGGACCGATCGCGCCGTCAAGATCTATCAGTCGCACTTCCGCTGCCTGCAACGGCAATGCGTGTAAAAGAAGTACTACAAGACAGAATCGCAACAGCAAACTCACTGGTGTGCTCCCTCGCCACAGAGCGACGTCAAGAGACCCATTTGTACCATCTTTTGCCCCACTTAATCGATAGGGATTTTTTCCTGCCTGGCCACTTTTCTCTTACCAATGGTGACCACAAGTGTGCCATGACTGGATTTTGCCGAGACCTTGGATGGGTCTGCAGTGGCTGGCAGTCGCAAGCGTCGTTCAAAGCTGCCGTAGCTCCGTTCACTGAGTCGATAATTTTCTCCTGATGAATTTCGTTCGGCTTTTCGCTCACCGCGAATTGCCAGGCAACCATCCTCAACAGTGACTTCGATGTTCTTCGGATCAATACCAGGCACATCCACAGTAAACTGGAAACGTCGACTGCTTTCCCGGATATCCATAGAGGGTATCCAGTCACTGAAACTGAATGCTGCGGGGTCATCAAAAGCCGATGGTTTGTTTCTCGTCTCCTGGAGTTTATAAAAGTCGTTCAGACTCGACTGAATTCTGCTCAAAAGGTTCTGATGGGCTTCTTCGTTCGCTGACATGTTCGTGTCCTCACATTCGGATTCACACCACTTCTCCCTTCATAGTAGAAAACGCACACAGCCTGACTATGACCTAGATCAATCACCATCAATTTGCTCTGAATGCTAGAAGCCGGCTAATCCAGTTCGTGAATTCATCGGCAACACAAGACATCGCCCGGAGAAGCGGCTAATCTAGACACCCGAACAGAAACTGGACCAATAGACACCTACCGATGCTTGACCGACGAACATTACTGAAATCTCTGGTATTAACGCCCGCCCTGGCGGGATGTGCTGCACCCATACCTGGGACTGGCGGCGGGGCCAATTACACCCCATCGGGCCTGCCTATACGGCGGGTGAATGTTAGTGAGGAGCGAGTGATTCGCACTATCGCCGGACTGCGGCCGTTTCGTCGCAGCGGCTTCAATGTCAGTGCAGAACGCCGTAATGGCAAAGTCCTGGTACACAACTACGGCCATGGCGGTGGCGGCATCACCCTGAGCTGGGGCTCTTCTCACCTTGCCATGGAACTGGCCACCCGGACACCACACAAGCAATGCGCAGTGCTGGGCTGCGGGGCACTCGGCCTGACCACGGCTCGCCTGATGCAGGACCAGGGCTGGCAGGTCACCATCTATGCCAAAGACCTGCCTCCCCACACCACTTCCAATGTGGCCGGTGGACAATGGTCGGCAACTTCAGTTTTCGACAGACCGTTTACCACGCCGGCGTTCATGGATCAGTATGAACGCGCGATGCAACATTCCTATCGCTACTTCCAGAACCTGGTTGGTCCGCGCTATGGCGTGCGCTGGATCAGCAACTATCATGTATTGCCAGGTCCCCTGGAAGGGGAAACCCTGCCAGAACAGTATCCCTACCTGTATCCGCAACGCATCGACATGACTCGGGATCAGCATCCCTTTGACGCCGACCATGTTTATCACTATGACACCATGCTGGTTGAGCCCGCGGTGTTTCTGCCTGCGTTGATTCAGGACTTCCATGCTGCAGGCGGAAGTTTGCAAGTCAGGGAATTTCACAGCCAAAGCGAGCTGATGAACCTGGCCGAACCGGTGATCATCAATTGCACCGGCCTGGGCGCAAAAGACCTGTTCAATGATGAAGACATGCTGGCCATCAAAGGCCAGTTAAGTTTTCTGTTGCCACAACCGGAAGTGAACTACATCATCCTCGGCAACAATGGCCATTACATGTTTCCACGCAGCGATGGCATCCTGCTCGGCGGTTCCTTCGATCGCAATATTTACGATACGACCCCCGACACAAGAACCCGGGATCGCATAATTAGTGGTCATCGGGATTTCTTCGCCAGGATGGATGATCCGTGGGCCTGACCTCTGCCTGTAAGGCAGTGATAAGTTCCCACAGGCTGTTGCTGACTCTTTCGCTGGGCTACCTGCTTTCAGCCTGTACCACCCAACATCCTGACGCTGACTTTGCGCTGGCATTACCCAGCGCCAGAGTGGAAACCAGAGATGCACCCAGCACGGCAGAACTGCAGCAGCCGACGCAGGTTGTTGTATTGGGCACCAGCACACCTATCCCCGATGCCTTTCGCGCCGGCCCCAGCATCGCAGTAATCCACAAAGGCGAAAGCTATCTTTTCGATGTCGGCGCAGGCGCTGTTCGCCAGGCCACCATCGCGCGCTATCGCTATGACATTCCTTCTTTATACCCATCGCAGATCTGCTGCGCTTTTCTATCTCACTTGCACAGTGACCACATGCTCGACCTTTCAGAACTTTCCCACACCTTCTGGTGGCGTCGCCGGGAACCTGTTCGTGCCTGGGGCCCTCGCGGCATTGAGCAGATTGCCTCCGCCATGGAAGACCTGATTGCAATTGATGTGGACCTGCGCGTCAATGGACTGCAACCGGTGCAGAATCCCGACGGTTACAAAACCCAGGTGCAGGTCATTGAGCCGGGGATTCTGTTACGAAAAGATGACCTGGTAATCGAAGCGTTTCTTGTTAATCACGGAGATATTGAACCAGCTTATGGATTCAGGGTAACCACGGCGGATCTCTCCATGGTGATTAGCGGCGACACCGCGTACAGCGAAACCGTCGCGGAGAAATCGCGTGGCGTTGATCTACTGTTTCATGAAGTAATCAGCCGCGAGGGTCTGGCGAGAAACTCGCCGGGCTTCCAGCGTTACCACAACAGTGCCCACACAACGACCGATGAACTCGCCAGACTGGCGAACATTGCCCAACCCAAATTACTGGTGCTCTATCACGGCTTGTATTACGGAACCGAAGAATCCGGGGTACTGGATGAGATAGCCGCTCTATATGACGGCGAAGTTGTACTTGCCGCGGACCTGCAACTGTTCAAGAATTAGATCTGCGAAGCCTTGGGCCCGCAAGTCAAAAGAATAAAAAAGGAAATAAAAAAGGAGATAAAAAAGAACGGCGGCTAAATGGGGAATTGTTCATACTGCGAACAGGCCGCCGTTCTGACAATGAGCGCTATGTTTCGACTACCCAGGGGATGGAGTCGAATGCAGCACTAGGCTGCTAGCGCGTCGAGAGATTTGATATGACTTAACATGGTGTCAACATCGCTGCATTTAAAGGGGTCGGTGGGACAATCGTCACACTTGCCTTCTTCGCTGAACAGCTGCTTGATTTCACCATCTTCAACCAGCATGGAGTAACGCCAGGAGCGCTCACCAAAACCCAGGTTCTCTTTCTTCACCAGCATGTCCATGCCACGGGTGAAGTGGCAGTTACCATCAGGCAGTAGCTTCACGTTGTTGACGCCCAGTTGCTTGCCCCACTGATACATAGAGAACGCATCATTTACGCTCACGCAGTAAACTTCATCGATACCCAGGTCGCGTAGTTCCTGATACTTCTCCTCGTAACCCGGCAGATGAGTGCTGCTACAGGTTGGTGTGAAGGCACCAGGCAAGGCGAAAACAACCACACGGCGACCAGAAAAAATTTCGTCGCTGCTTACATCCTGCCAGCGGAACGGATTATCACCGCCGATTGACTCATCCCTGACCCGGGTCTTGAAGACCACATCTGGAACGCGTTTAACACTCATGACTCACCTCAAAAAATAATCAATAAATAACTAACAACGAGGCTAGGATAAGACCTGCTCTTTAATCGGTAAAACGATTTATTTCGATGGATTAAATCGGAATTTCCGATGGAGCGAGCGGTCTCAGGCCAGTCTCACTCCGGCATTGTAAAAGTTAATTACTTTCAATGGCTTAGATGAGCCAGATTGCGACGCCCAGGGGATCACCGCTATAGACAAAACCTGCGGTTCGGATTACGCTTCTGCGATTACTAAAAGAATCCTTCTGCTTAAAAGGAATAGCCATGAAATCCCCTGTTTCGTTGCTCTCTACTCTACTGCTGGCCGGCGCCTTCAGCGCCTCTGCTCTCGCCCAGGATGCGCCGACTTTCTACCAGGATGCCTTACCGGTATTCATGAACAACTGCGCAGCCTGTCACCAGGACAATCCACCCGACGTTGGTGGTATCAGCGCGCCCATGTCCCTGATGGACTATGAGCAAGCCAAGATCTGGGCACCGCTCATCAAGAACGCACTGGTAACCGGCTACATGCCACCCTGGGGCGCCCACGAGCGCCATCGCGGAACTTTCAAGGGTGAGCGCTATATCGACAGGAAAGACAAGGACCTGCTGATTGCATGGGTCGACGGTGGAGCCCTGGAAGGTGACCCGAGCGAGGCTGCACACACTGGAGCCAACTACAGCGTCGGCACTGCCATGCCGGAATCCGGCTGGTGGATCGGCGAGCCTGATCTGGTAGTGGGTTTCGAGAAACCTGTTTATGTGGGCCCGGAAATCGAAGACTGGCAGCCTACAGTGCATATGCCTGTTCCCGAAGGCGCCCATGAGAATCCCAAGTGGATTTCCAGGGCTGAGTTGGATCCCGGTGGCCCCTGGGTTCATCACATCGTCTCCAGCCATATGGGCGTAGGTGTACCTGGTCGCGGTCCGTTCGAATTCCCCGAAGGCTGGGGTGTGTTGCTGCCTGACGACCCCTTCATTACCGTCAACATGCACTACCACAAGGACACTGGCCCAGGCACCGGCGTTGCTGACAATACCCGTGCCGGATTCAAATTTTATGAAGACGGTGATGTAATCGATTACGTGGTGCAGACCAACCTGTTACCCCACCGCGGCTGGACTATCCCGGCAGGTCACTCCAACTACGAAGTGAACAACACTTTTGAAGTTGAGGAAGACATCTTCCTGCTTTCCATGGGTCCGCACATGCATTACCGCGGCAAGGCGATGCGCTATGAGCTGGAATATCCTGATGGCGAGCGAGAAGTGCTGCTGTGGATTCCCAAGTACGACTTCAACTGGCAGTTTCAGTATGAGTATAAAGAACCGAAGCTTATCCCTGCCGGATCTACCCTGCACATGAGCTGGTGGTTCGATAACTCGGAAGCCAATCGCTGGAACCCGGATCCTACCCAGGATGTGGTTTATGGCCCGGCTACTACTGATGAGATGGCCAATGCCAGAATCTACTACGCACCGACCACGCCACGCGGTATTGTTGTTGGCCGCGACTTGCCTCAGGACGTGCTGCGACAAGCAAAGCGTGAAGAACAACTGCGTCGTGAGCGTTCAGAGATCCTGGTTCAAGACGAAGACGATTTCTCCTGGCTGACTGAAGACAGCGAGTAATCTGTATCGATCAATTAGAGGGGTCGGGTCGCATTGATTCCGACCCCTTTTTATTGCAATTCATGTAATCAATTTAGCGATGCTCGACGAGGAGCAAGCCATGCACAAAACAGTCACCGGGTTTTCTCTACTTTCAGCAGCTCTTCTGATCACCTCTTCTGTGGTGAGCGCACAAGACTACCTTGTGCCGAGAATGGAGAACGGCCAGCCAGATTTCTCTGGCGTCTGGACCAATGATACGATTACCCCGATAGAACGCCCAACCTCCCTGTCACAGCGGGAATTCCTCAGTGAAGATGAGATCGCGGCGATGGAGCGTAATATCGCCGAGCGTCGTGAACGCGCTGACAACAACATTGTGGTGGAAGCTGGTGGCAGCGTGGGTGGCTACAACCAGATCTGGCTTGATTCCGGTGATACGGTGCTTTCAACCGGACAGACCTCGATGATCGTCGATCCGCCCAATGGTCGCGCGCCAATCCGTGAGTCGGCGCTGGCCACGCGGGATTTTTACTTCGCCAATGTAGAAAATCACTACATCTACCACACGGTGTGGGATCGATGCATTACCCGTGGTGTACCCGGCTCCATGCTGCCAGCCGGCTATAACAATGCCTACCGCTTTATCCAGACTGATGACACTTTTACCATCGTCTATGAAATGATTCATGACGTGCGCACGATCTCGCTGAACAAATCTGGTCATATCGATGACAAGGTGAAATTATGGATGGGCGATTCCGTGGCACGCTGGGAAGGAGATACCCTGGTAATTGAAACCAGGAACTTCAATGATCGTGGCATGCTGGCAAACAGCATGGCTGGCGGCCGACTCAAGGGCGTGCCTATCTCGGAAGAATTCCACGTGGAAGAGCGCTTCACCCGGGTCAGTGAAGACACCATTATCTGGGAAGCGAGGGTGACTGACCCGGTAAACCTCTCGGCACCCTTTACCATCTCGATGCCACTGACTCGTGATGCCGAATACGTGATGTATGAGTATGCCTGTCACGAGGGCAATTATGCGATCGAGAACATCCTCAACGCAGGTCGAGCCAAAGACAGACAGCAGGCGAGTAATTAGCATTTCCTAGTATAATTTAAGCGTAGTTTTGCGCTCCGGGCTTGGCTACAATGGGCCCGTAATCGCAGAGAAGTAATCACAGGGACGTCGTTTTGGTTGGTAAACAGCTTGCTGCATTTAAGCACGCGGAAGATCGCTGGCCCGTCTTCATCATTCTTGCCCTCAGTGGATTAGATTTCCTGCTCTACTTCCTGCTCGACAACCCTTACCTGCTCGCGCTCTATTTCTACCTGATGATTATTCCGAAGTCCCAGGTTTGTGCCTGGAATCATCATCACCAGCATGCCCCGACATTTCGCCAGACCCCGTTAAACAGAATTCTTGAATTTTTCTATGCGCTGCACACCGGCACCACCACCAACCTGTGGGTGCTGCATCATGTCTATGGCCACCACCGGAACTATCTCGATCAAACAAAGGACCAGAGTCGCTGGCGAAGGAAGGATGGCAGCCAGATGGGGGAACTTGAGTACTCCCTGATCACAACAGCAACTGCTTATTACCGCGGCTACCAGGTTGGCAAGCAGTTCCCGAAAGAACAGAGACAGTTTCTTATATTTACCGCACTGACATTTGCCATTGTGCTCGCGCTGGTGATCTACAAACCAGTCGCAGGCTTGCTGCTCTTTGTGCTACCCATGGTTATGGGTATGTTCATGACCGCCTGGGCCACCTACGAACATCATGCAGGTCGCTGCACAGACGATCGGTTCCAGGCTTCCTTCAACAACACCAATCGCTGGTACAACCTGTTCACTGGCAACCTCGGTTATCACACTGCCCATCACTACAACGGCGGACTACACTGGTCGAAGCTTCCCAAGCTCCACGAACGTATCGCCGACAAGATTCCTCCCGAACTGATCCGACAGACCTGGGTCTAGCAACACCTCCCCTTCAGTTCAAAAAGAGGCATGCGCTGGCCTGTCTTGTTACTATCAACAGTCCTGTTGATCAATTCGAGGAGAGTCCCATGTCTCGCAAGATGCAACTCCTGTGTGGTCTTGTCTCACTTAGCTTGCTACTGACCAATACCAGCAGCGCTCAACTGCCAATCGGCGACGCGCAACTCAGCATTGAACATGTTCAGGGTAGCGTCTACATGATTCAGCGGCCCGGAGGTGGCGGCAATATCGGCGCCTCAATAGGCGAGGATGGTGTGCTGCTGGTGGATTCCCTGTTTGAACCAATGGCAGATAGCCTGGTGCAAGCCGTGCGCTCAGAGACCGACCAACCGATTCGCTTTCTCATCAATACTCACGTACATCCAGACCATATTGGCGGCAATGAACCCTTGAGAGATCTGGGCGTACTGATTTTTGCCCATGACAACACCCGTAGCCGTTTCTTCTTCGAGCGTAATCGCTTCCCTCGGGGCGGCGGCAGCTTCGCTCCCGCACCCAGTGAACGAGCCCGGCCGGAAATTACCTTCGATAGCGAAGTCGGTTTTCATGTCAACGGCGAAGAAGTACGCGCCTTCCTGGCGCCCCCGGCCCACACCGACGGTGATGTGTTTGTCTACTTTCCCGAGTCCGATGTATTGCATCTGGGGGACGTATTTCGAACCACCAGCTACCCGATAATGGATGTATTCAACGGCGGTAGCCTGCGCGGTACGATTGCCGCCCTGGACCTGGCCATAGATATCGCTGGTCCCAATACCAAAGTGATTCCTGGTCACGGCCTGGATATCGTTGGTCGTGAATCCATGATCGAATTCCGCGACATGATTCTCGATGTACAGAACCAGGTGAGTGACATGATTCAACAGGGCATGCACCTGGATGAGGTCATGGCTGCCAACATTACTGAAAAATATGATGCCAGGTGGGGCCAGGAAGCGGGATGGACAGCAATCGATTTCGTACCCATCGTCTACTACGAACTGGGTGGATCAGGAAGGCTGGAAGACCGACGCTAGCCGCGGAGAATCAAGTTCGCCGATAAAGAATAAAACCCACGTCATCTGGTTTACACGGCGGGGTGTTTGATTGCATTCGCATTGAGATCAATTCGGTCAATAGTTTGCCTACTTGCTTTAA
>CAYTLI010000044.1:3152-17615 GCA_964438455.1 uncultured Pseudohongiella sp. | reverse complement strand
CGAAAGATGAAGAAACAGAATTCCTCGGCTCACTTGGTTATAGCCGCGAACGCGACAACTACGAGATCAATATTCGGGAAATCATCGACAACCTGAAGATCAGTGGTTCCCCTGAACTGCAACAGGTGCTTGGCCGGGAGCCAGAACTCACCATCGACATAGCGGGCGACGTCACGGCTGGTGATCTGATTGCCGCTTCACTTAATGGCGACGGTATCGATGATGTCTTTGTGTTCACCCACTACGACGCTAGCCAGATCAGGGGAATATTGCTACTCTCGAATTGATGAAAAAAGTCGTATGGCTATCTTTCGGTATCGCGCTGGTGCTGGTAAACCTCATCTCAGAAGCAGGTGAATATTTTACCGGCATCGAAATTCACATGTTTCTGCGCATCTCCATCATCTTCGGTGTCACCATGGGCGCGTTCGTGTTCGGCGGCGCATCCACATTGCTGAAAGCCATGGATCAGGAAAAACCACTGGCCGGGACTGTGAGTGACACACTGGGTGCGGACCGCAAAAAGAAGCAGGACTGACCAGCTTCCCTGCCCTGCAAACCAACTGGCGAACGATTGAGCTTTACCGGTAAATATGCTTTCATCGGAGCCGCTTTTCGGGTCAGAATCCCGACCAATTCTGGCGCTCTTCATAACAATAATTTGCGGCCGACTGAAGTGATCCATACCCGCGCCAATTCCTCCCCCCTCAAGATTGTCACACTGCTTTTTGTAGCCTTATCGCTTGGCGCCTGCAGCGATGAATTGAGCCAGTCCAGGCCCTACATCCTGACCACTGCAACCACGGGTGGTACCTATTACCCGGTGGGCGTAGCTATCGCCACTTTGGCCCATGCACAGTTGTCCGAGACGGAGGGTATTTCCCTCACTGCCATCAGCTCAGCCGGTTCATTCGAAAACGTAAAACTGCTGCGCGATAACCAGGCACAATTTGCCATCCTGCAAGGGCCATTCGGTGCCTGGTCCTGGGCTGGTGAGGGTCCGGTCAGTAGCCCACAAACAGACATGCGCAGTGTCGGCGCGCTATGGAAGAACGTTGAGCACTTCGTTTTGCTGAAAGAACTCACCGCCAATGGCGATATGATGGATCTCAACAACCTCGACGGTGAACGCTATGTTCTTGGTGCCCGAAACTCTGGTGCCGAACAGACTGGCCGATTTATTCTCGAAACCTTGGGCATTGCTTACGAAGAAAAGTTTACTCTCGGCTATATGGGTTACGGCCCTACTGTTGGTGCACTCCAGGACGGCAATATAGTCGGCATGAATATTCCTGCCGGCGCACCGGTAAGTTCAATCACCCAGGCCTACGCTCTGCTGGGTGATCGCATGACAGTGCTGGGCTGGACTCAGGAACAAATGGATAAGCTGAATGCCAGGTACCCATTGTGGGACTGGTACGACTTTCCTCCTGGCACCTACCCAAACCAGGATGAATTTATTCGCACGGTAGCGTCTCCGAATGTCCTGGTGACTCGCGTCGACATTCCGGAAGATGTTGTCTATCACGTAACAAGAGTTATATGGGAAAACCTTTCGACACTTCAGGATATTCATGGCGCCACCAAGGACATGCGTCTCGACATCTCCGTACAGGGCCTGGGCGCACCTCTGCATGCCGGTGCCCTCAGATACTATCGAGAAGTTGGGGTAGATATTCCTGATCGACTGATAATCGAAGAACCATCCCAGACCGATTCAACTACAGGTCAGGCCAGCGCCCTATGAAGTCACCAGTCCTGCGCTGGGCCGCATTCTTCTTCGCCCTGTTTCATATTTATTGCAATGTCTTCGCCAGCATTTCGGAACTCTGGCTTGCCGCAATTCATTTCGGCGGCTTCTGTGCAATCTGCGCACTAATGGCGAATGAGCAGGACGATGTGGAACGTGGGGGCATCAACTACTTCATAAACATCGGCTTGGCCGGCATCGCCATCATTACTGCCACCTACCTGATCCTGTTCGAGAATGCC
The DNA here is from genome assembly GCA_964438455.1 of uncultured Pseudohongiella sp. GTDB lineage: Bacteria > Pseudomonadota > Gammaproteobacteria > Pseudomonadales > Pseudohongiellaceae > UBA9145. The sequence continues at coordinate 15,623 of CAYTLI010000044.1, read as the reverse complement.
CTGTATGCGAGGGAAACAGAATACATTCTGAGTGATTACATTTTTTCCCTGATCGCCGTCGGCCTGGCAATCGAATTTACCCGCAGGACTACCGGTTGGTTCATGCCGGTGCTGATTCTGATCAGCCTTTCTTACATTCTATTTCTGGGACGTTATATTGGCGGCGTATTTTCGTTTCCCGGTCTTAGCCTGGAAACTGTGCTATACCGCACCTACTTTACCAGCGAAGGCTTGTTTGGCTTGACAGCAAACATCTCTGCCACCTTCGTGTTCATGTTCATTATCTTTGGCTCTTTTCTGCTGCGCTCTGGTGCAGGTGACTTCATCGTCAGGCTAGCTCGATGTCTGGCAGGAAGATTTACCGGAGGCGCGGGACTCGTTGCCGTGGTGGGCTCCGGTTTGATGGGGTCGGTTTCAGGTTCAGCGGTTGCCAACACGGTATCCACTGGAGTCATCACCATTCCCATGATGCAGAAATCAGGATTCACTAGTCGCTTCTCCGCCGGCGTTGTTGCTGCGTCATCCACGGGTGGTGCGCTGATGCCTCCGGTAATGGGCGCTGGAGCCTTTGTACTGGCCAGTTACACCCAGATTTCCTATCTCACCATCATCGCCGCCTCAACCCTGCCGGCTATCCTGTACTTCCTGACTGTGTCCTATTTTGTACGCATAGAAGCCAAACGCCTGGGGCTGAAACCCACTGCATATGGTGAAACCGAGAAAGTCTCGGTGGTATTAAAAGAAGGTTGGCACTTCATCATCCCGATAATGGTACTGGTCGGGTTCCTGGTGGCGGGTCGCACCCCGACCACCTCAGCCGCTTTCGCGATCATCTCTGTGATCGGCGCATCCTGGTTATCCCGCACACCAATGAAGCATGGCGATGTGTTTGATGCAGTGGTTAATGGTGTGCAAACCATGGTGTCCACTGCCCTGCTGTTGGTAGCAGTTGGCATCATCATTAACGTGGTCACTACAACCGGCGTCGGTAACGCCTTTTCACTGATGATCGTTGAGTGGGCCCAGGGTTCGTTGTTGATCACCCTGATCCTGGTTGCACTGGCATCACTGGTATTGGGAATGGGTCTGCCAGTGACCGCTTCCTATATTGTACTTGCCACTCTCTCTGCCCCGCTGATCTTCGACCTTATCAGTCAATCGCAATTGCTGGAGGCACTTCAGGCTGGTGACCTCCCTGCCAATGTATCCGCCACCATAGGTCTGTTTGGAGGCGACCCTGCAATAGCTTTGCAGGAAATGCCGCTGCAGATGAAGCAGTTGATTCGACAGGAGATGCTGCAACCGGAACTGTTGACTGGCATGTTGTTAAGCGCGCACCTGGTGATCTTCTGGCTGTCCCAGGACAGTAATGTCACTCCCCCGGTCTGTCTGGCCTCCTTTGCAGCAGCCGGTATCGCTGGCACTCGCCCGATGGCGACCGGATTAACCAGCTGGATGGTTGCCAAGGGCCTCTACCTTGTGCCCGTACTGTTTGCCTACTCACCCCTGATATCCGGAACCTGGCCAGAGCGCCTGGAAGTTTTTCTCTGGTCCTGCATGGGGCTCTACGCACTTGCCGGCGTATTACAATGGCACCTGGAGTCGAAACTAAACATTCCGACAGCCATTGCATTGTTGGTTAGCGCCGCTCTGCTGATGTGGCCACCACTGACGATCTACTATCACTTCGCCGGTGCCGCGATCCTGCTGACCGTCATCGTCATGCAGAATCGCAACAAGAAAACAGCCGAGCCCGAAGAAACGACCAAACTCGAGGAAGGTAAAGAGGAAGCAACATGAGTCAATACAGCGCGAAAGAAGTCCATCTTGTAAGCCGGCCCGCTGGCATGCCAACAGCTGAGAATTTCAAGCTGGTAGAGGTGGAACTCGATCCCCCCAAGCCTGGTCAGGTGTTGGTAGAAAACATCTATATGTCTGTTGATCCTTACATGCGGGGTCGCATGCGCGAAGATGCGGTGTATGCCGATGCCTACCAACTTAACCAGGCCATGTATGGCGGCGCGGTAGGAAAAGTTGTTGAATCCCAATCGGAAAACTTTCAGCCCGGTGATTACGTATTAAACGGTGCCGCCTGGCGCGATCGTTTCGTTGCCGACGAAAAGACACTGGCGCCTCTTAAGCCTTTCGATGCGGACAGAATCTCCCTCTACCTGGGAACGCTGGGGATGCCCGGCCTGACCGCCTACGTAGGCCTGTTGAAGTTTGGCGAACCCAAAGCCGGCGAAACCGTATTCGTTTCAGCTGCATCAGGGGCTGTAGGTGCCAATGTTTGCCAGATAGCCAAACTGAAAGGCTGCCGCGTGGTGGGCAGTGTTGGCAGTGACGCAAAGGCACAGTGGTTGAAGGATGAGTGCGGCGTCGACGCGGTTATCAATTATCGCAAGTGTGACAACCTGACCAAGGCGCTGGCGGAAGCAGCGCCCGACGGGGTCGACGTCTATTTCGAGAATGTTGGCGGTGACCATCTGGAAGCGGCGCTGAATGTAATGAACCCATTCGGTCGCATCGCTGCCTGCGGCATGATCTCCGGCTATAACGAAGCAGCTCCTGGTCCGCGTAATCTGATGCTGATTGTCGGCAAGAAACTTCGCATCACAGGATTCATTGTTTCCGACCATGGAGATATGCGGGCGCAATTCCTGTCCGAAATGGAGCCCTGGATCCAGGAAGGCAAAATCAAGTACAGGGAAACTGTTGTCGAGGGCATCGAAAACGCTGTCGATGCTTTTCTCGCTCTATTCAGCGGCGATAATTTCGGCAAGATGGTGGTGAAACTCTAACAATGGGGTCGGAGAGATTATTTTTTGATCAACATGTCTCTTATTGATCAAAAAATAATCTCTCCGACCCCATTATTGTTACTTCAGGTCTTCAACCGCCTGGTTGTGGCTGAGGTAATTGTTGCCGGTTAGCGCCTTGAAGAAACCCGTGGTTGCGAGCCGATCCATGATCGGCCCCTTCACTTCCGACAGATGTAGCTTGATACCCAGACCGTCAAGGGTCTCGTTTATCTTTTCCAGTGTCTCCAGGGCGCTGAGATCAATCTTGTTCACCGCAGTACACATCAGGATGACATGCTCGAGCTCCGGTTTATCGGCGATAAGCTCGAAGATGAGCTCTTCCAGATAACGTGTGTTAGCAAAATACAGGCTCTCATCAATACGAACCGATAACTGGTTGGGAAAGACCTCCACCTGGTGACGGTTCACATTGCGGAAATGCTCTGTGCCCTTCACTCTTCCTATTACTGCAACATGAGGCTTGGACTCTTTATAGAGATGGATGAGTATGGAAACCAGTACACCAGCAGCAATGCCCAGCTCGACACCGACGGCCAACGTGAGAAAAAGGGTGAGTGCAACGGCAGCAAAATCCGCCTTGGAGTAGCGCCAGGATTTGCCCAGCATGGAAAAGTCGATCAAAGAGTAGACAGCCACCAGGATAATTGCTGCCAGGCAGACCCTTGGCACCCAGAACAACAGCGGTGTGAACAGCAGTGCAACCATGGCGATGAGGATTGCGGTGAACAATCCCGCTGCCGGAGTCGCCGCGCCAGCTTCAAAATTCACTATCGAGCGCGAGAATCCGCCACAGATTGGAAATCCTCCGCCAATTGCTGAGCCCAGATTTGCGGTGCCCAGACCGACCAGTTCCTGATCCAGGTCTATGCGCTCCCTGCGCTTGGCCGCCATCACCTGGGCTACTGAGATCGACTCGACGAAGCCAATGATTGAAATGAGTACCGCAGAACCCAGCAGTGCCCGCACTTGCTCTACGGTAAATCCGGGGAAGTACAGGTCAGGCAATCCTGCCGGGATTGCTCCGAGCAATTCCACATCGTAGCGCCCAACATCGAAAGCATACGCCAGCAAACCAGCCACCAATGTCACAATCAAGGGACCTGAACGGGATAGAGTCTTCACTATCGACTCGTCAACACCCCGGGCTTCCAGCAATTTTTTCAGCCCTGTTCGACACCATAGAATGCCGCCAATGGAAGCCAGGCCAAAAAACAGTGTGATGAAATTTGTACTTGTCAGGTTCATCAACAGCGAGGGCAATAGCTCGACCACGGTTTGTCCGGATGCTTCGATACCGAACAGGTGCCTGATCTGGCTGAGCGCGATGATGATTGCAGACGCAGTAACGAAGGCGCTGATAACCGGATGGGAGATGAAGTTGGCCATGAATCCCAGGCGCAAGATTCCCAGAATCAACAACATTGATCCTGAGAGAAACGTCAGGGTGAATGCCGCGGCTACATATTCGCTGGTCGTACCCAGCTCCAGCTTGGCCAGGGCGGCAGCAGTCATCAGGGATATTACCGCTACTGGCGCAACCGACAGGGTATTGGAAGTACCGAAGAGGAAGTACAGACTCAATCCAAACAGGCTGGCATACAAGCCGGTTTCGGCTGGCATACCGGCAACCAGGGCGTAGGCCATGGATTGTGGAACCAGCATGATTGCTACGATGAGCGCCGCGATCAGATCGGCGGAAAACTTCTCGCCGCTATACTGGGGCACCCACTGCAACACTGGCAGATAACGTTTGAAGGAAAGTGTTTTTTTCAAGATTCAAACAACGTGCTAATGACTATGACGATGGCGGCGTCCCCTGTTTCTCGCCCAGTGCACGCACCCTACGCAGCAGCCCACACACAACTCAGCAAGCAAAAACAGTACGACCGCTGCCGCAAAACCCCATTGTAAAGCAATTCCATTGAGGGGCACGGTATAACTGTACTGATTGCGCGTCTCCTGCAATAGCTCGGTATCAGCAGTTAGGAGCACATGCATTGCAACTTCAACCAGGTTTCCTTGCATGAGTTCGTACTCACCGCTGATCCGGTAGTACCGATCAACGATATTCTGGACACTCTGCGCGTCACTCTCAAAAACCGGATCATTGCTCTGGCGATAGTATTGAACAAGCTGATACAGGTCACCACCAAACATTTCATCAGCCGTGCGTTGAAATCCTGAAATATTCGCAGTGACTTCCCGGTAGTGCGCATCAACTCGCTGTGAATACTGATCAACGAAAGCCGGTACCTGAATACCCAACAGAAGCCCGCCACCGAAAACCAGTAGCCGACTGGTGGTGCGCAAGAAAGAAGACAGCATTTCTAACCCTGGGCCAGTAGATCACGGAGATCAATGATGGCCGCGTTAGCCCTGGAGATATAATTGGCCATGGTGAGCGAATGGTTGGCGAAAATACCAAACCCGGAACCATTCAAAATAACCGGGAAGAATACAGTACGCTGGCTGGCTTCCAGTTCCCTGATGATCTGTCTCAGACTGGCAGTTGCGTTCTTGTCTTCGAGTACCGGGGCAAAATCCACTTCAATAGCACGCAGGAAGTGCATCAATGCCCAGGTCGCGCCTCGCGCCTCGTAGAACACATCATCTATCTGTAGCCAGGGTGTACGCACTGCAAGTTCAGCACCAGTGGGAGTTGATTGCGTTGCATTTCCCTCACCTGCCGTGTCGGTATTGATGCGCGCCTGCCCTACGCTGGCACTGAGCCTCTGGGAGAGACTACCAAGCCTCGATTCCACGTTAATCAGCCAGGCCGACAGGTTGTCGGCGCGGGCGAAGAATTGGGCATCAACGACAGCAGGGTCGGCAATGCGATTAAGGTAGGCATAGAGTCGATCCAGTGCTTCTCCGTACTCCACTTCCGTTGGCGGGAATAACCAGCTGTCATTATCAAAGTGCAGGTTGGGTTCAGCGATGATGAGATCAGGATCTTCGGTTGATTGTGATTGCGAACGGCTAAAATTCTCCCTGAACGCCCGCGACAGGTCCCTGACCTGAACCAGCACACCAAACTCCCAGTTTGGAATGTTGTCCAGGTAAACGCCAGGCGGCAGCACATCGTTGGTCAGGTAGCCCCCGGGTTTTTCCAGCATGGTCTCGGTCACATGGATCAGCGTTGCTGTAGTAGTGGCACCGACCACATTGGCGTGCCCGGTCAGGGCGAGCTTTTCGCTGGTGACAATCCGCACATCAAATGGATCAGGCTCAGCGCTCCAGTAAATTCCCACCAGAAGGATCAAAATCAATAAAAACCCGAGCGCGGTGAAAATGACATTGCGCCAGCCGCTATGCTCAGACTTGAAGCTGAACAGAGAAATAAATCCCTGCCACTTCTGTTTGATGGTCGCCCACATCAGCCTTCCGCCTCCGGCAAACGCAGGCGAATGGTTGCCCGCGATGCCAGTTCGATGTTGCCTCGCAATCGGTACCCGTCCACCGCGTCTCGCATTACGCCGAACATCCAGCGCGCCAGATCGTCACTGGGCGCAGTAATCAGGAAAAATGCATTGTGTTCCTGTGCCTGGCGCGCAATATCGGCAAGCTTCTCCTGCACTGGCTCCGTCCGGCGAGCCAAGGCTGTAGCTTCAAAGTTAAAGAACAGGTCACCGGAATTCTTTTCCGCCTCGATCAGTTCTGCTACGCGCATTATCCCTTCATGTCCATCGTCGACGAAGCGCGCCCTGTCGAGCATGGTTTCTGCTTCATCGAATAATCCCTGGCGAGTCGCTTCTTCAGCCAGCTCAACATAGCGGACAACAATATCCTGCAGACCCTGCAAGGCAATTTCATTGTCGGAGTCATAAGCCAGCACGCGCTGAAAGCGCGCATGGGCATTGTCATCAATCGGCGTTAGCAGGCGATCTGCATCCAGGGCCTGCAATCCTTCAAACAGGATATCAGCGATCAGACGCTGCCCTTCCGGGGTATTGATGCCCTCAACTACCTGAGCCGCAGACAGTGTGCGAATCTGCACCCCAGCCTCAGTTTCCGTCGCCTCTTCAGTTTCCAGCTGCGGCGCAGCACAGCTACCCATTAACAGCAGCATGAAACATGTGAGCGAGTATCGCATCTGTATAAAATTAGACCTGGCTCTTAGCATGATTTAATAGATTAGCTCGGAAAATGGCAGGTACTCGAGCCTGTCGCCCCGAGAAACTCTGGTATGTGGCGGAATTATGGCAAGCCCATCGGCAAGGCTCAAGGAAGAGCCAACACCGGAGCTCTGGCTGGAAAATGGCTCAGCCCGCATCGCACCTTCATCTCCAGCCACCAGACTAACCCGAATGTATTCCTGGCGTTCACCCGATTTCTGTAGATCCGCTGCACTCTCTACCGCCAGCCAGCGCGGGAAAGGGTTTACGCAACCCAGCATAGTTAACAGCATTGGACGGACAAGCAGGATAAAGGTAACAAATGCTGACACCGGATTTCCTGGCAGCCCAAAGAACTGGGTCTCGCCTACCTTGCCACTGGCAAAGGGCTTACCCGGCTTGATAGCGAGTTTCCAAAGATCGAGCTGACCAAGCGACTCCACGGCGGCTCGCACGTGATCCTCTTCCCCAACAGAAACACCACCTGTACTTATTATGCAATCTACCGAGGTCGCTGCACGGCCCAACTCCTGGCAAGTTGACTCGAAACTGTCTGCAACAATGCCCAGCTCTGTTACTTCTGCACCAAGATTTTTGAGTAGCGCTGCCAGCGCATAGAAATTCGAATTGTAGATTTGCCCCGGTTGCAGTTCAGAGCCAGGTGTCACTAATTCATCACCAGTGGTCATCAAAGCAACACGCAAGCGGCGCTTCACTTCGATTTCCGTAATTCCTACCGATGCCAACACACCCAGATCCTGGGGACGCAGTCGATGACCACTTGCAAGCAGCCGCTGACCTTGTTCGACATCTTCCCCGGCCTTACGCAGGTTTTCTCCTGCTACCACCGATTGCAGTACTGTCACTGTGTCAGCGCCTGCCTCAGTATTTTCCTGCATAACCACAGCATCGGCACCGGAAGGCAATGGAGCCCCGGTAAATATGCGCGCGGCCGTACCTTTCTGCAGCGGATCGCCGCTTGTTCCTGCCGTGATGCGTTGACTGACTCGCAGTGTAGCTGGTACATCGGCGACGTCATCGGCCCGCACCGCGTAACCATCCATGGCACTGTTATCCCAGGGGGGCACCGCGATCGCTGCGACGATATCCTGCGCAAGCACGCGGCCCAGCGCATCAGCAGCAGCAATACACTCATTGTCCTGTACAGGCGTGAGCGTAGGTAACAAGCGCTCAATCGCTTTATCTATTGGTATTAGCGGATTTGTCTGGGCGGAATCCATGAAGCGCTCACGCGGCATCGCTTGCTGTGGTGTCAGAATCATCCGCAGAATCGCTCTCCCTGACGCGACCTTCATAGAGACCCTTCACAACTTCTTGCAAATGACCACGCCAGGATTTTTGCTTGATCCCGAAAGTATCGAAGATTTTCTTGCTCGAGAGGGTGGAGTTCCTTATTTCCGGTGGCCGCGCCTCCTGCTGAGTGAATCTAATACTGTCCAGAAGTTGGTAGATGCGCTCGTCGTAGTTGGCAGCAAACTTGAGTGTCAATTCGGCAAATTCCGCCTCATCACGAGACTCCAGTCCACAGTAGTGGTAGGTACCCCAGACATTGGCATCACAATCCACCTGCTGGCTCACAGCATAGATTGCTGCTGCCATGTCGCCGGTGAAGGTTGGACTAAAACGCCTCCTGGTGACCTCAATATTGCCCTGGTTTCTTTGTGCGTTGCGAATCCAGGTCTTTATCAGCCCACGTTTCCAGGGACCGAATAACCAGCCGGGGCGCAGGATGATGTGTGAATTGTGTTCACGCACCGCTTCCTCCCCGGCCAGGGACGAAAGCCCATAGAATCCTTTCGGATTGGGCGCATCGTTTTCGTTGTATCCGAGACGCTTCTCGCCATCGAATACATAGGCATTGGAGAAGTGAATCATCGGGATGTTGAGGTGATTGCTGATTTCCGCAAGGGCCGCGGGCAATTCGGCATTGATCTTGTGACAGCGATCGGCTGAGGTTTCCGCCCGCCGCAGGGCGCTGTGGTTGCCAGAGATGAAATCGGTCAGGTTGATCAGCTGGGTTGGGCCGTAGTCAGCCACCATTTTGGCAATGGCGACGCCGTTGTCGGGATCGAAGTGCTTTTCTGGCGGCGCAAGGAAGCGGATCTTGCGTTTACGCAGGATCTCGATCAGTTCCTTACCGGTGGGGCTGCGGGCCCCCGCCAAAAACAGTCGCATGGGGATTCCGCCCTCAATTCACTGGACCCCTAAACTTCAGCTAAACCCCTCTGGAAGTCAAGCCTGGTGCGGCCTGCGCAGAATCTGGAAAGCAATTTCCACGATAGCGGGGGATTTTCCTTCCTGCTGCGTGTGCGCCGGGACAAATCAACGCCGGATTTGTACACAAATTGTCACTATTTTTAGTGTCTTAGCCTCTGGACAAGCAGTGTGGACGGTTATACCTTGTGATGCCTGTCTTCTGGGGGTGGAGATAGTCCAATAACTAGAAACCCTGCTCTTCTTGTAAGTGCCCAGCACGGGAGAAAATTATGATAAGAAAGTTCCTTTCCACTCTGACGCTTGCAGCGGCGTTGGCCATCCTGGCCGCACCAGCGCAGGTGTTTGCCCAGGCCGATGAGTCGGTCGAACCCTTTAAGGTCGGTACCTTCGCGGTAAACGACGCACAGTTTGTTGGCCTCGTAGTACGCAACGATTCAATGATCGTTGACCTGCCTGCCGCAAATCGCGCCATGCAGCTTGGCTGGCAGTACAACACCATCGATATGCCAAACAATATGCTCGGACTCATCGAGCAGTATGAGTATGGCCTTAAGTATCGTGTGTACGAAGTGATGAACTGGCTGGTCGCCAACAACCTTCTGACTGACGACACCGACTACGTTTATGATGTAGAAGACGTCGACATCAGGGCACCGATCCAGTATCCCAGCAAGATCATGAACGCTGCGGTTAACTTCTATACTCACGCCTGTGAAGGATGCACTGCTGAGCAACTTCGCCAGCGTACTCGTGAGCGTCAGGAAAACCGGGGCGTACCCTACCTGTTCCTGAAACCAACTCGCGGCGCCGTTGTTGGTGATGGCGAAGACATCATCATGCCTTACGGTCGTGACGAGATTGAATACGAAGTTGAGATGGCAATCGTATTTGGCAAGACTGGCAAGTACGTATCCGCCACTCGCGCCTATGATCACGTGTTCGGTTACATGGTGGCGATGGACGTGTCTGACCGTGGTGGTCGCCCACCTGGCGGCTATGGCTCACGCTCTGACTGGTTCGTTGGCAAAGGTCACGACACCTTCGCACCTCACGGTCCCTGGATTGTACCCAAGGAATTCTACGGCGATCCCATGGAGCGTTTGCACCAGATCACTGTTGTAGACGGTGTAACCGTGCAGGAAGCACAAGCCGGCGACATGATTCACAACATTCCGGAACTGATCGAGTATGCAACTTCCCTGATCACTGTATTCCCTGGTGATGTGATGCAGTCTGGTACTTCAGGCGGCACAGGTGCGGGACGTGTTCAGCGTGCAACCGGTTCTGGCTACCTGGTCGATGGCGAAACCATCCAGGCCAGCATCGAAGGCATCGGTACCCTGACTCACACTGTTGTCCGTGAGAACAGCATTCCTGATGACCTCAGTGGCGCCCAGCTGCCACCGACAGCTTCTTATCGCGATCGATAAGCAGCTAGAAAGTAGCTAAACAACTGACGGGGGATTGATTATCAATCCCCCGTTTTGTTTGTGAGTCCAAAATTATTCAGATTGAACTGCCATGACCAGGAACATACTTCGTAGTTTTGGCGCAGTGCTGCTCAGCATTTTTGCCATGTTCGCACTATTGATCGCAGTAGAAGGCATAAGCGCCCTGCTGCATCCCTGGCCAGAAGATTTTGCCGGCACGCCCGAAGAGGTCGCCCGCCAGGTTGCCACTTATCCCGTAGGAATTTTGGTATTTCTCGGAGTGGTGGGTTGGGGTGGCATCATGTTTGCCATTACCTGGCTTGCCACGCGGCTGGGCACCAACAGGCACGTGGGACACGGCTACGGCATTGGGGTGGTATTCCTGGGCCTGGTCATCATGAACCTGTCCATGCTGCCCTATCCCATCTGGTTCTGGTTCGTCCTGCTAACGGTATTACCAGTCGCCGCCTACTTCGGCACCACAACCGCAGCTTCCTTTAAGTCTGAATCTGAGGAACCCAGCTAGCAAACCTCCCAATCTGAGAAGCGTCGCGAGCGAAATGCCAGCGAGGCAAAACGGGACGCAAAGCAGGAGCTTACATACAGTAAGTGACTGCTTTAAGGAGCGTTTTAACGAAGCTGGCATGAGCGCAGCAGCTTCGTATTAGCTTCGCGGGACGCAAAGCAGGAGCTTACAGATAGTAAGTGACTGCTTTAAGGAGTGTTTTAACGAAGCTGGCGTGAGCGCAGCAGCTTCGTTTTAGCTAGAAAGGGATATCGTCGTCGAAGTTATCAAAATTCTGGGGCGCCGGGGCAGATTGAGCCTGCGGCTGTGACGACTGCTGCGGAGCCGCCTGAGCACCACCAAAATCAGCACCTGCACCACCACGGGAATCCAGCATCTGCATCTCGTTGGCAACAATCTCGGTGGTATAGCGCTTCACGCCGTCCTGTTCCCAGGAGCGGGTCTGCAGGCGCCCTTCCACGTAGATCTTTGAACCTTTCTTCACATATTGCTCAACGATCTCGGCCAGGCGGTTGAAGAAAACCACGCGATGCCATTCAGTGCGTTCCTGTTGCTCGCCGGTATTCTTGTCCTTCCAGGTATCACTTGTGGCCAGTGACACATTGGCCACTGCATTACCGTTCTGCATATAACGGACATCCGGATCATTTCCCAGATTACCGACTAGAATTACTTTATTTACACCGCGACTTGCCACAATTGTCTCCCTGAATGGAAAAGTTTCTTATTCCATCAAGTCTATACCATCGCTGTTTGTAAGTGGAATTTTCCACTGAAATTGCCTGACGATTAAGCAAAAAGCAGGATGCTTTATGAATCCAGTGTGGTCGGGGATGGATATCTCTCTGCATTTTGAAAGTTGCACTGAACAAGCTTCAGGGGGGCGAGAAGTGCAGCGACGGACCGTGCGAGGCAGGGATGCCGAGCCCGAGCCCCCAGGGATGGGTTTACGGCGTGTCCGGAGCTGTACTTCTCGCGCCGCTGAAGCGTGAAAGAAGCAAATTCAACAAACCAACCAGATTCAATCCAAGCGCGGCTTTACTCTCGTAAAGATAATCTTTGATAATGGGCGGTTTACCGTCGCCCGAGATTTTCATGGACAAGATCGTAGTTCGGGGTGCCCGCACCCACAATCTGAAGAATATTAATCTGACGATTCCACGCGACAAGCTGGTGGTCATCACCGGTCTGTCCGGCTCGGGCAAGTCTTCGCTGGCCTTCGATACACTCTATGCCGAAGGGCAAAGGCGCTACGTGGAGTCGCTCTCTACCTACGCGCGCCAGTTTCTCTCGCTGATGGAGAAGCCGGATATCGATCATATCGAGGGTCTGTCGCCGGC
>CAYTLI010000044.1:0-3142 GCA_964438455.1 uncultured Pseudohongiella sp. | reverse complement strand
GAAATCGACCTCACACAACCCGCGCTCCACCGTGGGCACCATCACCGAGATCTATGACTACCTGCGCCTGCTGTTTGCCCGCGTGGGCGAGCCCCACTGCCCGGACCACAACATCAAACTCGAAGCCCAGACCGTCAGCCAGATGGTGGATAAGGTGATGTCCCTGCCGGAGGGCTCACGCATCATGGTGCTGGCACCCATTGTGCGCGAGCGCAAGGGTGAGCATCTGCATGTTTTCAATGAGTTACGTACCAGCGGATTCATTCGGGCACGGGTTGATGGCCTGGTTTGCGAGATCGATTATCCGCCGGAGCTGGAAAAGAACAAGAAACACAGCATCGATGTGGTGGTCGACCGCCTGAAGATCAAGGACGGACTGCAGCAGCGTTTGGCAGAAAGCTTCGAAACCGCGATTCAGCTCGCTGACGGGCTGGCCATGGTCAGCTACATGGACGACGACAAAACGGAAGACCTGGTTTTCTCAGCCCTGTTTGCCTGCCCCAAGTGCGGTCACAGTATTTCCGAGCTGGAACCTCGCCTGTTTTCCTTCAACAACCCGGCAGGTGCCTGCGCGAGCTGCGACGGGCTCGGCCTGAAACAATTTTTCGACGAAAACAGAATAATCGTTGATGAAAGCCTGGCCCTGTCAGAGGGAGCCATTCGCGGCTGGGACCGACGCAACATTTACTACTTCCAGATGCTCACTTCCCTGGCCGATCACTACGGCTTCGAAATCGACAAACCATTCAATAAGTTATCGAAGAAGCACCGGGAAATAATTTTGCGCGGCAGCGGCAAGGAAGAAATTGAGTTTGTCTATGTGAACGATCGCGGTAATACCTATACCCGCAGCTACCCTTTCGAGGGCATCCTGCCCAACATGGAGCGCCGCTATCGGGAAACCGAATCCAACATGGTGCGGGAAGAGCTGGCCAAGTATCTCAGCTCACAGCCCTGCCCCGATTGTGAAGGCACGCGACTCCGACGCGATGCCCGTCACGTGCTGATCAAGGGCATCAACCTGCCCGGCATCACCGAGATGACGGTCAGTGATGCTGCCGGGTATTTCAAGAAACTCAAACTTACCGGAAAGCGCGCCACCATCGCTGAAAAAATCCTGAAAGAGCTACAGGACCGGCTCAAGTTCCTGGTAGATGTAGGCCTGAACTACCTGACCCTGAGCCGCAGCGCCGATACCTTGTCCGGCGGTGAAGCACAGAGAATTCGCCTGGCCAGCCAGATTGGTGCTGGCCTGGTCGGCGTCATGTATATCCTCGATGAGCCCTCTATTGGGCTGCACCAGCGCGACAACAATCGGTTATTGAACACCCTGTTTCACCTTCGCGACCTGGGCAATACGGTGCTGGTGGTTGAACATGATGAAGAGGCTATACGCAGTGCCGACCACGTGATCGATATCGGGCCCGGCGCAGGTGTCCATGGCGGCGAGATCGTCGCCGAAGGCCCCGTGGACAAGATAGAAAAGACCCGCGCATCACTAACCGGCAAATACCTTTCCGGCAAGGAAACCATCGTCGTACCCAGAAAACGTGTTCCTTATGACAAGGATAAAGTTCTCCGATTAAAAGGAGCCAGCGGCAACAATCTACGCAAAGTCGATCTTAGCATTCCAGTTGGATTGTTCACCTGCATAACAGGCGTTTCGGGGTCAGGAAAATCCACGTTGATCAACAATACCCTGTATCCAATCACGGCGACGAAGCTAAACAAAGCATCTACGCTGAATCCTGCCGCATTCGAATCCATCGAAGGCCTGGATCACCTGGACAAGGTTGTAGACATCGACCAGAGCCCGATCGGTCGTACACCCCGCTCCAACCCTGCAACTTATACTGGCATCTTCACGCCGGTTCGCGAGCTGTTCGCCGGCACCCAGGAATCAAGGAGCCGGGGCTACAAACCGGGACGGTTTAGTTTCAATGTCAAAGGCGGTCGCTGTGAAGCCTGCCAGGGTGACGGCGTGGTCAAGGTCGAGATGCACTTCCTGCCCGACGTCTATGTCGCCTGTGACGTTTGCCGTGGAAAACGCTACAACCGTGAGACTTTAGAAGTTAAATACAAGGACAAGAATATTTCTGAAGTGCTGGAGATGACCGTCGAAGATGCGCGGGAATTTTTCGATGCAATTCCTGCAATTGCACGCAAGCTGCAGACCCTGATCGATGTGGGTCTCACCTATATTTGTCTCGGCCAGGCTGCGACCACACTTTCCGGTGGTGAAGCCCAGCGCGTAAAACTTTCTCGTGAGCTGTCCAAGCGCGACACCGGAAAAACACTATACATCCTCGATGAACCAACAACAGGTTTGCACTTCCATGACATCAAACAGTTGCTGGCGGTGCTGCACCACCTGCGCGATCATGGCAATACCATCGTGGTTATCGAGCATAATCTGGACGTGATCAAAACCGCTGACTGGATTGTAGATCTGGGCCCTGAGGGTGGCAGCGGCGGCGGCAGGATCATAGCCGAAGGCACGCCGGAACAACTTGCCAAGGCCAAAGGCTCGCACACCGGCAAATTCGTCAAGAATATTCTGCAGTCCTGAGACGATTTTTGCATTTATTAACGTAGAACAAAGTATGAGTAGCAGCTCTGGTTACAATGGAGCTATAAAGACCCTGTTTGGTAAAAACTATGCGCAGACGACAATTCCTTGGCAGTTCCGGCATCGTAGGATGCGGATTCTTGTTACCCCATTACCTCTGGGCACAATCGGATGCAGAAACCAATCCTCTGCGCATACCCCCACTGCTCACCGGTGAACGCAGCGGCAACCGGCAACGCTACCAGCTGGATGTACGCAGTGGGGCAAGCGAGTTCTTCCCCGGTTTCTCCACTCCTACCTATGGCATCAATGGCGATTTTCTCGGCCCGACCCTCAGATTGCGACGCGATGATGAGGTAACGATCTCGGTGAACAATCAGCTGGACGAGGCCACCACACTGCACTGGCACGGTTTGCATGTACCCGCCGCAGCCGATGGCGGACCACACCAGGTAATTGAGCCGGGTTCCAGCTGGAATGCGAACTTTCACGTCAACCAGGAAGCGGGAACGTTTTGGTATCACTCCCATTTGCTGGGACTAACCGGTGAGCAGGTCTATAAAGGTCTCGCCG
>CAYTLI010000043.1:0-17684 GCA_964438455.1 uncultured Pseudohongiella sp. | reverse complement strand
GAGCAAGAGCCATGGTCGAGCATGGAAAATACCGGTAGCTGGTAGATTATTTTCTCCCTATTTAGCCGTTCATTGCCCCACTCATCTTGAGCGATCTGCGTCGCTCGTTTATGATACGGGCCCTTCCGGAAGTCCCAGAAGACCGACGCAGCCAAGCTCTGGCGCCGGCTCAATCGACAGATCGTCCAATACTAGCAATCAGGTAAACAAGCGATGGAATTACTCGATGGAACTGCCTGTTCCCAACAAATTCGACAGGAAATAGCCAAGCAGGTTGAGCAATTAAAGGCTGCGGGTAACAGAGCTCCGCACCTGGCTGCCGTGTTGGTGGGCGATGACGGTGCCAGCCAGAACTACGTGGCAATGAAGGTTCGCGATTGCGAGGAAATCGGCTTCGGCTCCACCCTGGTCAAGATGGATGCGGACATCACGGAACAACAACTTCTCGACAAGATCGACGAGTTGAACAAGAATTCCGAAATCGATGGCTTTATCGTGCAGCTGCCTCTGCCCGGGCATATCGATGAAAACAAAGTCATTCTGGCAATCGACCCGGCGAAAGACGTTGATGGTTTTTGCCCTGAGAACGTGGGCAACATGTGCCTGGGCCTGCCCACATTTATTTCGGCAACTCCTAACGGAATCATGGAGCTGCTGCGCCGATACGATATTGAGACCTCTGGCAAACACTGCGTGGTGCTCGGGCGCAGCAATATCGTCGGCACACCCATGGCCATCCTCATGTCCCGAAATGACAATCCAGGCAATGCGACAGTGACCATCGCGCACAGCCGTACCCAGAACCTGAAAGAGCTTTGCCGATCTGCCGACATTCTTATCGTAGCCATCGGCAAGACCGAGTTCGTTACCGCCGACATGGTCAAGGAAGGCGCAGTAGTCATTGATGTAGGGCAGACTCGAGTGCCTGATGACACGCGCAAGTCTGGTTTCCGCAACGTTGGCGATGTGGACTTCGACAACGTGAAGGACAAATGCTCCTATATAACCTATGTAACCGGTGGTGTTGGACCCATGACCCGGGCCTCACTGCTACAAAACACACTCAAAGCCTACCAACGAAGATAGAGTACTTATCATGTTTCAAGCCCTCTCCCCCCTCCCCCCGGATCCCATCCTAGGACTGTCAGCCGCGTATCGAGCAGACACCAATCCGAAAAAAGTCGACCTCGGCGTCGGCATTTACAAAGACGCTGCCGGCAATACGCCGGTCATGCGAGCGGTCAAGAAGGCAGAAGAAATCCTCTTGAAAAACCAGGCTTCGAAGGCCTACGTCGGCCCTGTTGGTGCAGCAGAATACAATGAAACCATCGCCCAGATGGTACTGGGTAGCAGCCTCTGCGATAGTCTGAACAAGCGTCGTGTTACGGTCCAGACTCCGGGTGGCTGCGGCGGGCTGCGCATGGCAGCAGAATTCATCCGCAAGGCAAATCCGGATGCAACGGTCTGGGTCAGCGACCCCACCTGGGCAAATCATGTACCCCTGCTCGGTTCCGCGGGCCTGAAGATTGAACAGTACCCCTACTACGACTATGACAATCACTCCGTGCGATTCGATGAGATGCTCGCCACCTTGCAGAAGGTTCCACAAGGGGACCTGGTGCTGCTACACGGCTGTTGCCACAACCCCAGCGGCGCCGATCTTGATCAGGCGCAATGGCGGGCGGTAAGAGATGTCGCTCTCAGCCAGGGTTTTACCGTGTTCATCGACCTTGCCTATCAGGGTCTGGGAGACGGACTAGATGAGGATGTGTACGGAGTCAGGTTGATGGCCGAATCACTGCCAGAATTACTGGTGGTCAGTTCCTGCTCGAAGAATTTCGGCCTTTACCGGGAACGTACCGGCGCACTAACTGTGATTTGTGAAGGTGATAGCGCTGCAGCAACCACTTTGCTGGCGGCTGCGGCTCGCGCCAACTATTCCATGCCACCGGATCATGGTGCCGCCATCGTGCAGACGGTGATGCAGGATCAGGTTCTGCACGCCGACTGGGAATCAGAACTGGCAGAGATGCGTGATCGCATCAACGGCCTGCGCACTCAATTTGTGCAGCGTCTGGCGCAAGCTGGCGTCGATCAGGATTTCAGCTTCATTGAGAAAGAGAAAGGCATGTTTTCGTTTCTCGGCGTGAACAAGGAGCAGATTCAGAGCCTGATAAATGACTACAGTATTTACCTGGTAAACTCGAGCCGCATCAATGTCGCCAGTATTAACGACGACAATATTGATTATCTGGTGAACAGTGTCGCTGCCGTTCTGCAGCAGTAATCCGGTTCAACAGGCAAACAAAAAGGGCGGGTGAGTGATCATCCGCCCTTTTTTGTGCCAGCAGAGAACTACACTTTCACCGCCATCACATCTGAAGAAATCCCCTGAATTACGCAGTTGGTTGTCGCACCCGGCAATTGTAGCCAGTCATCTTCCTTGGTGTGGCTGCCAACGATTACCAGGTCGGCGTCAATCTCATCGGCCATGCGTTTGATCTCACAAGCAGGTTCACCGTAGGAAAGGTAAATCCTGTCGCTGGGTACACGCAGGCCTGCCTTCTGCAACAAATCACGCACGCGCATTGCCGTATGATCAAGCATGCGCTGGGCGTGAGGATCTCTACTGCGGTCAGTCAATAGTGCGGGATCATGCATGCCACGAGTGAGCACATGGAGCACATGCAGTCGGTCAACATCATCGCCACAGACATCACGCGCACGCTGGATGAGAGATTCTGATAGTGGACTGAGATCGACGGCGAGTAGGAGTTTACTGAAACTGGTCAATGCTGCTGCCCTCCTGAGGTAGGATCGGTAGCGGGAGTGGCTGCTATTCAGAGCGCTCCCGCTTCCTCATTAGTGCAGTAGTGTAGGGAAGTCCAGCGGTATTGCCGTTGATCTACATCAAGCGGAGCGGGATTGCAGTGAATCCTTTACCCGTTGTGCAAACTGCCGCAGCGCGGTGTCTGTATCTCGCCAGGAGATACAGGCATCGGTGATTGATACTCCTGGGCGGATCTCTTCGAGATCATCAGGAATTGGCTGGTTACCTGCCTCAAGGTTACTTTCCAGCATGACACCAATAATAGACTTGTTACCCTGCTCTATCTGTTCGGCAATAGACGACAGCACGTCCAGCTGCCTGTCTGGATCCTTTTGCGAGTTGCCATGACTGCAATCGATCATAATATTTTCGTTATGCCCTGACTTAAGCAACTCCTCCTCGCACTGGGCAACACTTTCTGCATCATAATTGGGAGACTTGCCCCCTCTCAGGATGACGTGGCAATGGGGGTTACCTTCGGTGCGAAATACGGCTACCCGGCCTTCTCCGGTAACACTGATAAAGCTGTGATTGGCAGAGGCCGATCTAATCGCGTTGATCGCGACGGACAGATCGCCATCGACGTTGTTCTTGAATCCGATCGCGGACGAAATCCCGCTCGCCAGTTTACGATGAGTCGGCGATTCAGTAGTGCGAGCACCGATCGCTGTCCAACTTACCAGGTCCTGCAAGTATTGCGGACTAATCAGGTCGAGAGCCTCGATGGCAACGGGCAGGCCCAGCTCGGCGATATCGAGCATCAATTTGCGACCAATACGAATTCCCTGATCGATACGATGACTGCCGTCGAGATAAGGATCGTATATAAGCCCTTCCCAACCAACCGATGTGCGCGGCTTCTCAAAGTAGACACGCATCAGGATAAGCAGCTCGTCAGCCAGTTCATCTGCCAGGGGCTTCAGGCGCTGCGCGTACTCTATTGCTTCTTCAGGATTGTGGATTGAACAGGGGCCGACTACTACGATAAGTCGTGGATCCTCACGATCGAGAATCGCCTTGACCGCGCGATGACCCGCTTTAACCGTCTTCAGTGCGTCTCCCTCGAGCGGAAACTCCGCACGCACTTCATCTGGCGGCGGCAATACTTCATGCCCCGTGATGTGCAGGTTGTAGATTTCTTTTGTGCCCTTACCCATTAGCCCGGCCTCAAGAATTCGGCTGATTTTCAGGAGGAGGGATTATGGTGGAAACTCTGCTTGAACTCAAAGCCTATTTCTAGCCCATCATGCCGGTAACTTGCGCATAAGGAGTGCATTCGATACATTGGCGGCCCCTGAATTTACAGCTCAATCCCCGTATGCCAAAAGCAAGTGAACTCAAGAAGGGTATGATCGTCGAGATTGATGGTGCACCCCATATTGTGAAACAACTGGAAGCAAAGTCGCCTTCATCGCGCGGCGCGGCGACACTCTACAAGGTGCGTTTCAATAATTTACAGACTGGCCAGAAACTTGACAGCTCGTTCAAGGGTGATGATCTGCTAAAAGACGCCGATTGTAGTCGAGTGCCTGTGCAGTACTCCTATCGGGATGGTGACGTATTCTTTTTCATGAATATGGAAGATTACAGCCAATATGAGATTCATGCCGACCAGATCCAGGACCAGATTCCCTACCTGGTTGAACAGCAGGAAGACATTATTGCTCTGTTGATGGACGGTGTATTGCTCGGAGTAGAACTACCGCAGTCAGTCACCATAGAAGTTGTAGAAACACCTCCCGCCATCAGCGGAGCATCGGCAACGAATCGAAGCAAGTCAGCGACCCTCGCAACAGGATTGGAAATCCAGGTACCGGAGTATCTTTCTACTGGAGAGATGGTGAAGGTAAACACCGTAACTGGAAAGTTTATTTCTCGCGCCTAGAAAAAAATCCACAGAGCAACGACAAATAGTGTGGCGCCAGCGAGAGCGCCAAGCAATAAACTCACCCTTTCATCATTGCTATGATAGGTCCAGGGTTGCCCGTCTTCGGACTTGCCACCATCCAGGGCTTTATCCAGCTCAGCAAATTCTTCTTCACTCATTTCCGCAGACAATTTGTGTTCCCCTGCGGTCGATTTTTCTTCCGACTGACTGCGCGCTGGCGAGGGACTGATGGCTCTTCGAGCTGCGCGACGGTTGGACACTGTATTCACGGCTGGGGCAGAAGCCTGCGCGGGCCTTCGGCCCCGTCTGCCAACAATTCTGGCATCGACGAGCCCATATTGAATCAGAATATCCCTGGCATGCCGGAATGCTTTCGTTGTACTGGACAGGATGCGCTGCTCGGGATCCCTGCCTTTGGCAAAACTGAGCAGGACAAACCTGAAGCGAAAATCTTTCAGTACCACAAGCAAGGATTGCTTGTGTTCATCTTCGGCAATGAATTTGGCAGCTAGTTGATACTGCGCCTCTCTTTCCACACCACTATCGCCCAGGGACTGCCATCCCTCCTGACGCAGATGCCTCATCACACTAAAAAGAAACCACCTGGCCAGTTCCAGCAAACTGTCCTGGCCCAATGTTTGCTCGATGCGCAGAATAAACGCAGGAACCGATTCGTTTTCCTGCGGCTCGAGCCCGAGCCCTTTTGCAAAACGCAACTGATCCGGATGAAGGCCTTCAATTGATGGACTGCCGGCTTCTATCGGTATTTTTGCATCCTCACTCATCATTACTGTGGAATAAAGTTTCCAGTCTTGAGAAAGTGGATCGCATTATCGATGACTTCATTGTCACGCATCATAATGTTATGGATTACTGGCAGCACCAGGTGATCAGCCATATTGTCAACTTTAGTGCTCGCCACTGTTACCACGCTGTCATTGGATTCACCCAGGAGCATAAAGCCGAGTGGATTGATACTGGTATCACCCGCGATAACCCCAAGCTCGAAATCCACAGCTCCAAGGTCAGGGATGATACTCTCATCACCGGTACCAATCTGTTTTGCACCAGGCCCAAGCCAGGAGAATCCCGGCCAGCCATGCAGCCGGTCTACGATAACTGCACCCTGGTTGGGTGTTCCCAGCATCACCACTCTGCCTAGTTCTGCAAGTTCCTGGTCGGCGAGGTAGCGTCGGACCAGTATGCCTCCAAGCGAGTGGGCAACAAAATGTATTTGACCGGCTTCTTCTTGCCGGCAACGCGCAATCCCCCTGCCGACTGCGTCCATTGCCAGTTCAGCAACACTATTTTTCCTGGAAGGATACTGAACATTGACCGCAACATAACCAGCCTTGCCGAGTTTGGTCTCCAATTCGCTCATGGAATCGGATACGCGAGCCAGGCCATGCAACAGAACCACACAGTCGCTTGCCGCTGCGACATGAGTGAAAAATAACAGCAGTGCAATGAAGAATATGCGCGACATTTCAACTCGCAGCCTGAGAGCAGGTTCAGCGATAGACGTGGCGCCAGCGAATACCTGACAGCCACAGGGTAAGGCAGTACAGGAATATAGAACCAAGAACAAGGAACAGCAATTGCTGCACCTGAGACCAGACTGCCAGTTCTGACCATACCTGCCAGGGATCGGCGAAATAAATGATATATGCAGTCATCACACCATTGGCACACAGTAGCTGAAGCAGGAATCGCCACCATCCTTTTGCAAGGCGATAGACATTCTCGGAAAACAAGCCGGTCATGAGTAAAGTGGCATTGACATAAGCTGCGATACTGGTCGCCAGCGCCAGGCCCACATGGGCGAACCCATTGAGATAAAACACAATATTGAGCAGCATGTTGACGCACATTGCGACGATACCAATTCGAACCGGCGTACTGGTGTTCTGACGTGAATAGTAACCCGGTGCGAGAACCTTGATGGCCATGAATGCCAACAAGCCAAGAGAGTAGGCGCGCAAGCTGCCCGCGGCACTCACTACATCGTTCTCGGTGAAATTTTCGTTCTGGAACAAGGTAACCAGCAGCGGTTCGGCCAGCAGGATCAAACCCAGCATCGCCGGTAAGGCGATCAGGCAAACCAGGCGCAGGGCCCAATCGAGGGTAGCGCTGAATTCCTCCATCGAAGCTTCAGCATGCTTGCGCGACAGACTTGGCAGCACGACGATAGCGATGGCAATACCGAAAGTACCCAGCGGCAGCTCCATCAGACGATCAGAAAAATACAGCCAGCTGACACTGCCAGTAACCAGTAAAGAAGCAATCACTGTATCCAGCAGCAAATTGATCTGACTGACTGAAACACCAAACAAGGCCGGCACCATCAGCTTCTTGATTCGTTGCACTCCCTCATGAGCACCGGGTAATTGGGGCTTGGGTAACAACTGCATACGCGCGAGGAAAGGCAGTTGGAAGAATAGCTGGGCGATACCCGCCAACAACACTCCCCAGGCCAATGCGAGTTCGGGCACTCGCATATAGGGCGCCAGTAAAAAAGCACAACTGATCAGGGATACGTTGAGCAGGGCCGGCGTGATCGCCGGCACCGCAAAGCGGCCATAGCTATTCAGTATTGCACTGCAGAGTGCTGTCATTGAAATCAACAGCAAGTAAGGGAAAGTAATACGCAGCATGTCGACGAACAGGGCAAATTTCTCCGGTTCGTCGGTAAAACCATAGGCGATGGGGACAGCGATATAGGGCGCAGCGATGACGACTATTACTGTCACCAGTAGCAGAAATCCCCCGAGACTACCTGTCACCGAATTAACCAGAACCTGTACATCTGCCAGGCTCTTCTGGGAACGATACTCGGATAACACCGGGACAAATGCCTGGTTGAAAGCACCCTCAGCAAACAATCGACGCATGAAGTTGGGAATCTTGTTAGCCAGGAAGAAGGCGTCGGCCGCATCCGTAGTACCAAAGATTCTCGCGATCACAATGTCACGGACCAGTCCCAGCACCCGTGACACCAAAGTCATGGAACCGGTGACACCGCTTGCTTTCAATAAACCCTGATCAGATCGGGTTTCCTGTGACTTCGGCGGCAGCTCAGATTGTGAATGTTCACTCATGCTTTATTCAGACAGAACCCGTCAACGGACGGCCCGGCTTTTCCCTTGCCCGATGTCTATGCTATATCGACATACTATTGATTTCATTGAATTTTTCAGCGTGAAAAAGAATGGGATCCATCCCCATTCTATTGACATCAACTGGCTAAAACGGCATAGTGTCGCTCCTTAATTTCAGGCACCGGGCGAGGATACACGTCCGTGACCAATATTCGACTGTTACAGATTTACTAAGGAGCAACAATTGGCAAATTCACCACAGGCACGCAAGCGAGCCAGACAGGCAGAAACTCGCCGGCGCCACAACGCATCTTTCAGATCCATGGTCCGCACCTACATCAAGAAAGTAGACGCGGCAATTGCCGGTGGTGACCATAAAGCAGCAAGCGATGCTTACAATGCCGCGGTGCCCGTCATCGACCGTATGGCCGACAAGGGCATTATTCACAAAAACAAGGCAGCCCGACACAAGAGCCGATTGAATGCGGCTGTAAAAGCCTTGCAGTAGCTCCCGCAGTTAAGCAAAAAGCCGGCAATAGCCGGCTTTTTTTATCCCTGAGACTTCGCCTTTCACACCTGGGCAGTCAAAATCAGATTGTCCCGATGAATAATCTCTTCCTCGCCCGCATAGCCCAGCAAGCTTTCTATCTTTTCACTACTCTGGCCCTGCAGCTTGCTGACTTCCTGGGAATCATAGTTAACCAGTCCGCGCGCAATCTCCTTTCCTGATTCATCGACGCAGGCGACAACATCACCGCGATTGAATTTCCCGGTCACTTTGCGCACGCCAACCGCGAGCAAGCTCTTGCCGGACTGTTGCAGAACCTTCACCGCACCGGCGTCGAGGGTCAGGGCCCCGGACAGGCTAAGTTGCCCTGCCAGCCATTGCTTGCGTGCGGCAAGCGGTTCACTGTCCGCGTGCAGACGCGTGCCGATGGACTCTCCATTTGCCAGCCGGGTGAGCACATTCTCAATCCGCCCGTTGACGATCACCGTATCGGTGCCGGAACGCGCAGCCAGTTGCGCAGCAGACAATTTGGTCTGCATCCCTCCGCGGCCGAGACTGGTACCTGCTCCAGCCATCGCCATCAGTGTCTCATCGTTGGCCGAAGCGTTCTCTATCAGGGTGGCTGCTGTGTCTTTGCGTGGATCAGCGGTAAACAATCCTTCCTGGTCGGTGAGAATTACCATCAGGTCAGCATTGGTGAGATTCGCCACCAGGCCTGCCAGGGTGTCATTGTCACCAAAGCAGAGTTCAGCTGTTGCCACCGTATCGTTTTCATTGACTACTGGCAGGGTGCCGAGCTCGAGCAACGATAGTAGTGTACTGCGCGCATTGAGGTAACGGGTGCGATCAGACAGGTCCTCATGACTCAGCAGGATCTGTGCTGCATGAACTCCCTGTTCCATGAAACAACGTTCGTAGACCTGGATGAGTCCCATCTGCCCCACTGCTGCTGCGGCCTGTTGCAGGTGGATTTCCTTCGGCCGTTGCTTCATGCCGAGGCGGGAAACGCCTTCTGCGACTGCACCGCTCGATACCAGTACCGGCCAGAATCCATTCTGCTGCAAGCTGACCAGCTGGCCAGCCCAGTTGGCAATGGCTTCACGATCCAGGCCCAGGCCATCGTTGGTAACCAGCGAGCTACCCACCTTCACCACCCAGCGTGATTTGTTATTCGTTCCGCTATCCACCATCAGTCCAGATCCCAGTCGTCCCAATCTTCCTCTTCCTGTTTCGCCTGTTTTCTCGCTGCACGACTGGCCTCGCTGCTCTGCCGGATCTCAAATGCCATCGTGCGTTCATTCTGTAACTGCTGCTCCTTATAATCGGCATCTTCCCGCAAGCGCTGACGATGTTGTTCGATCTCTTCCATCAACGCCTGGCACAGGGAATCGCAACCCAAACCTGTTAATGCGGAGATGCAATGGATTTTTCCCTGCCAGTTCAGCTCAGCCTGCAGGCGATTGATCAGTTCCGTCTGTTGTTCTGTATCCAGCAGGTCGACCTTGTTGACTACCAGCCACCTTTCTTTCCGCGCCAGGGTTGCACTGAAGCGCTCGAGCTCACGAATAATGCTCTGGGCGTTTTCCACCGGATCACTGCCATCGACTGGCAGGGCATCGATCATATGTAAAAGTAATCTTGTGCGAGAGAGATGCTTGAGAAACCTGATACCCAGGCCAGCACCCTCTGCAGCACCTTCGATGAGACCTGGAATGTCAGCCATGACGAAGTTGCGCTCGCGATCGACACTCACTACACCGAGATTTGGCACCAGGGTGGTAAAGGGATAATCAGCGACCTTGGGTCTCGCCGCCGATACTGTGCGTATGAGTGTCGATTTGCCAGCATTGGGCAAACCCAACAAGCCAACATCCGCGACCAGGCGCAATTGCAGAAGCAGTTTGCGCGCCTCACCGGGAGCGCCATCGGTGGTTTTTCTCGGCGCGCGATTGGTGCTGGACTTGAACCGCGTATTACCCAGGCCATGATGACCGCCCCGGGCCACCATCACTTGTTGACCACTCTCATCCAGATCAGCAATCAGTTCTTCTGTGTCCACGTCGATCACCGAGGTTCCAACTGGCACCTTGATGATCAGGTCGTCGCCACCTCGACCCGTACAATTACGGCCTTGCCCTGGCTGTCCTGATTGTGCGCGATATCTTGGCTGGAAGCGAAAATCTACCAGCGTGTTGAGCGCCGCATCACCCTGAACATAGACGCTGCCACCATCACCACCGTCACCACCATCGGGACCACCTTTCTCGATATATTTTTCGCGACGAAAACTCAGGCAGCCATTGCCACCCTTGCCCGCCTCAACAGTAATTTCTGCTTCGTCTACGAATTTCATCGATTGCTCTTTCTATAGGTAGCAAATATCAGTGCGCAAATAAAAAAGCCCCGTCGAATGACGAGGCTTTTTAGGGATTGTTTAGCAATCAGGCCGATTCGACAAATACGAATTTTCGACCCTTGGGACCCTTTTCCGCAAATCTGACAACACCGTCAGCCTTGGCAAACAGTGTGTGATCTTTGCCGCAACCAACATTTTCACCAGCGTGAAAGCGTGTGCCACGCTGACGCACGATGATGCCACCAGCTTTTACTTCCTGGCCGCCAAATAGTTTTACGCCCAGACGTTTCGATACGGAATCGCGGCCGTTATTAGTACTACCGCCTGCTTTCTTATGCGCCATGACTAGCTCCTGCTCCTCAGCCTTTGATACCGGTGATCTTTACTTCAGTAAAAGGCTGTCGGTGACCTTGTTTCCTGCGGTAATTCTTACGACGATTGAATTTAATAATGTTGACCTTATCGCCACGGCCCTGCTTCAGCACTTCTGCTTCCACCTGACCACCTTCAACATAGGGTGTGCCAACCTTGACAGACTCACCTTCACCGACCATGAGTATCTTGTCGAACTTGACCTTGTCACCTGCGGCAGCGTCCAGCTTTTCCAACTGCAGGATTTCACCCTCAGTGACTCGGTGCTGCTTACCACCACTCTCAATTACCGCGTACATACTTAACTCCAGATCCTGTAGACAGGGTAGTGGGTCCCGATCGCTGGGCCCAATACCACAGGGGCGGGCATTTTACGGGATCAACTGCCTCTAAGCAAGTGAATTTCAAGGGATTTAGCAGGCTCTGGGGCAGGAATTTCCTGCCCTGCAGCCGCCAGAGGCCGACTTGACAGTCTGTAACTGCCTCCCTAGGATGCCGGTTCAATTTGTATACCCCGCTGGGTGATTAAACTGACCCGGAAAGCACCAGACCTGGCGCCTGCCAATGACTACAAAACTCCGCTCTGTCGTCGAATCCGACTTCCTCGCTGTTAACGAATTTATCGTCGATCAGCTCTATTCAGAGGTCGAGCTGGTGGAGAACATCGGCCACTATATTGTCGATGCCGGCGGTAAACGATTGCGCCCCCTGCTGGTCCTGCTCAGCGCCCGGGCCTGCGGTATAGATAGCGACAGGCACATCGCCATGGCGGCAGTGATCGAGTTCATCCATACCGCCACCCTGCTCCACGACGACGTGGTAGATATGTCCACGCTGCGCCGCGGCAGGCCGACAGTGAATGCCCAGTGGAACAATCCATCCAGCGTACTCGTGGGAGATTTCATTTACTCACGAGCATTCCAGATACTGGTTCGCATCGGCGATATGCGCATCATGGAAATCATGGCAGACACCACCAACAAGATTGCCGAAGGTGAAGTGCTGCAACTCATCTCCAAGTCAAACCCAGACTCAACCGAGTCCGACTACATGCGTGTCATTGAACACAAGACTGCCATCCTGTTCCAGGCTGCCGGGCAATGCGGATCCCTGCTCGCTGGCGCGGACGAGGCGGTCGCTTCGGCATTGCGACAGTATGGCCGTCACCTGGGCATTGCGTTTCAGCTCATAGACGATGTACTCGATTATGCTGGTGATGCCACATCTCTCGGCAAAAACGTGGGAGATGACCTGGCCGAGGGCAAACCTACCCTGCCCCTGGTCTATGCCATGGCCCATGCTGATGCCCATGCGCTACAGCTGATACGCCGCAGCCTGGTTGAAGAGCAGGTCAGCGAGAATGATCTGCACGATGTGATCCAGATCGTGGGAAGTTCCGGGGCGCTTGAATACACTCGAGACCTGGCTGAGGAACAGGCCGACATGGCGCGCTCCTGCCTGAAGCTGTTGCCAGAGAGTGAGTATCGCAATACCTTGTTTGAACTGGTGGATTTCGCCATAAACCGCAGTAGTTAAGCTCCGCTTCAGTTTTAGAATTGGATAATTCGCCCGTTAATAATAGTAACCAGTAGAATGGGTACCTGCTTCCCTATGGAGAAATTCATGCTTCGAACAAGAACTTTCGCACTGGCCTTGATGCTTCTGGCATTGGGCGCGTGCACAACTACCGGCCTCACCAGTGGCACTCCCAATGAGAGACGCGCGGCGATTCAGGATATGCGCCAGGAAGTGCTGACCGAGCTCTACAGCCTGAAGCCTGATACCCGGGTGCAGATAGGCAGTGCCGCAGGTTATGCAGTTTTCACCAATGCCAACGTAAATCTCATACTGGCCAGTTTTGGCGGCGGCGTCGGTGTTGTCCATGACAATCAAAGAAACCAGGATACCTACATGCGCATGGGTGAAGTCGGCATCGGTCTCGGTGCAGGTGTCAAAGATTTCCGGGCCGTATTTGTGTTTCATGATGAGAGCGCACTGGATCGCTTCATCGATGTAGGTCTTTCATTCGGTGGTCAGGCAGATGCCGCGGCGAAAGCGGGAGATCTGGGCGCAGCGGTGGGTGGTGAAGCCATCGTTGACAACGTTACTGTCTACCAACTTACCCAGTCAGGTCTGGCTCTGCAGGCCACAGTAAAAGGCACCCGTTACTGGCGTGATGGGGATTTAAACCGCAGCTAAACGCACCGAATGCGCGGTGATGCTAATCACCGCGCGAAAAAACCTCAGTTCAGTAATTACATGGCCGGATAATTAGGTCCGCCACCACCCTCGGGCACCACCCAGCGAATATTCTGCGCCGGATCCTTGATGTCACAGGTCTTGCAGTGTACGCAGTTCTGGCCATTGATCTGGAAACGCTTGCCGCCCGCAGCATCTTCAACGACTTCATATACTCCCGCCGGACAATAGCGCTGAGCGGGTTCGTCGTACATTGGCAGATTCACATCGATTGGAATAGATGGGTCAGCTAATTGCAGATGGCAAGGCTGATCTTCCTCGTGATTGGTATTGGAGATAAATACCGACGACAGCTTGTCGAAACTTATCTTCCCATCGGGTTTTGGATATTCAATCTTTGGACATTCTGCGGCTGGCTTTAACTGGCAGTGATCCTTGGATTTGTCGTGAAAGGTAAGCGGGAATTTGCCCATGAAGATATTCTGCTCGATGAATACCAGCGCGCTGCCTAACCAGAAACCAAACTTGTGAAAGCCGGCGCTGAAGTTTCGCGTCTTGTGCAGTTCTGCATAAAGATCAGACTTTTGAAATCGTTCGGAGTAGTCAGTTGGCTCTACTGCCGGGCTTTCGCCCTGTAACGCCTCGGCTATTGTCTCCGCAGCGAGGAGGCCCGACTTCATTGCGGTATGGCTGCCCTTGATCTTGGCCGCGTTTAGCGTGCCCGCATCACAACCGATGATAAGACCTCCCGGGAACGTCATCTTTGGCAGGGAGTTGAGACCGCCCTTGATGATTGCACGCGCACCATAACTTACTCGCTTACCACCCTCTATCGTCTTCTTGATTACCGGATGATGCTTGAATTTCTGGAATTCGTCGTAGGGGCTAATATGGGGATTACTGTAGCTGAGATCGACTATCAATCCGAGTGATACCTGACCCCCTTCCACGTGATAGAGAAATCCACCGCTGGTAGCAGCATAGGAATCACCGCTCATGGGATATCCTGCCGTGTGTACAACGAGTCCCTCCTTGTGCTGGTCTTCTGGTATCTCCCATACTTCCTTGATCCCGATGCCGTAGTGTTGGGGATCACTATCCTTGTCCAGCTCGAACTTGCTGATAATTTCCTTTCCGAGATGCCCTCTGCAGCCTTCAGCAAATATGGTGTACCTGGCATGAAACTCGAAGCCCGGCTCATAGGAAGGTTTCTGCTCACCGGCACTGTTGATGCCCATATCCCCTGTAGCAACACCTTTCACCGAACCATCTTCGTTGTAGAGGATTTCAGCTGCTGCGAATCCGGGAAATACCTCAGCTCCAAGTTCCATAGCCTGTTCCGCCAACCAGCGGCAAAGGTTGCCAAGGGAGATAATGTAGTTGCCATGGTTATGCATGGAACGGGGTACCAGCACTCCTGGAAATTTGAAGCTGGATTCGGCACCGGAGAGAAAATACACGTCGTCACCGGTGACCCGGGTATTCAGGGGTGCGCCTCGCTCCTCCCAGTCAGGAAAGAGCTCTTCCAGGGGTCCGGGCTCGAACACCGCCCCTGACAGAATATGCGCCCCTACTTCGGAACCCTTTTCCAGCACGCACACGGACAGTTCCTGGCCGCCTTCCTGTGCCAGTTGGAGCAACTTACAGGCTGTTGTCAGGCCGGCTGGACCAGCTCCAACGATGACAACATCCACTTCCATCGATTCACGTGGCATTCGATTTCCTCTGCAATTTCTTCAGCATTCCTGCGCTTTTCCCTGTTCCCTTCCCAGGGAACACGGTTCGGCGCTGCGGCGCCATTATCCCTCACTCCCCCAAGGGGCGCAAAATGGCGTATTCAGGGCACTTTGCCATTACAAAATGTCACAAAAAATCAAGAATCTGAGATCAATGTAACCCGCGTTATTACGATACTAGGCCTATTGATGATTTGTGCCAAAACCGGCGTGGGAGCGAAGCTCGCGGCGGTGGATTTCGGCCCCTGGAGCTTAAGCATGTTTACCCCTTCTGCCAGGCCGCAGACATTGGCGTCTGCTGCCATCTTATTCATTGCGCTGCATTCGAGTCTCGCCAACGGGCAAGAGGCAGCGGATGAGAACAACACTACTGTCACTTATCCTGCAGAGTATTTTGCGCAATACCAGCCTTTCTCGGCCAGCGATATGCTGGATCGTATTCCCGGTATCAACGTAGCCCGCCAGGGTGGCGGTGGCAATGGTGGTCCTGGAAGCTCAGGAGGTTCGGGCAGACGCGGTCTCGGCCTTGGCGGAGACTCCATTCTCATCAATGGTCGCCGCATCACCGGCAAGAGCAACGAAGGCAACAGCCAGCTCAGCAGAATTCCAGCGGACCAGGTGCAATACATCGAAATTATCCGCGGCACTTCTGGTGATCTGGCGGTACGTGGCGGCAGCCAGGTAATCAACATTGTCCTGCTGGAAGCAGAAAGCCGCTCTTCCGTCGCTTTTGAGCTCAATTCCGACCAGTACCACGATGGCGAGATCAAGCCTGGCGGGAAGATCTCGCTAACCGGACAGTCGGGCAAGCTTGAATACCTGTTGAGTGCAGAGACAGAACCACGCTGGGAATATCGCACCGGTTTCGAAACCGCGATCCTGCCCTCTGGTGCATTGAACGAAACTGTAACTCGCCTGGATACCAGGGACCAGCAACCTCTCACTTTCGCCAGCAACCTGGGCTACCAGTTCTCCAACCAGGACGTTGCCCATATCAATATTCAATACGAAGACAATGATGCGCCGAATTTCACTGACCGGGTAATCATGGATCACTCCGTGTCTCCGGCCACCGCAAGGTTTGAATTCGACGAGACTGACAATGTGTCAGATTTCTGGGAAGTTGGCGGTGACTATGAACATACTTTTGGTAGCGGCGACCGATGGAAGACCCTGTTCATCGTCAACCAGAAGGAAGACGACAACATCAGGAATCGATACATCGTCAACGGCGAAGAGCGCACCAATGATCTGTTCCTTGATAACTTCAACCGTTACCAGGAACGTATCGTACGCAGTTCCTATGCCATGGATTTCGCCGGCAGCCAGGCTATTGAGTTTGGTGTCGAACGAGCACAAACCATCCTGGATTCAACATTAAAGCTGGGTTTGCTGACCTCCTCAGGAACTCCCAGTGACATATTTGGCGGACTCACGCCGATCACCAACACCAACGCTACCGTAGAAGAAATTCGCTACGAGACCTTTGCGGTTCACAACTGGCAAATCAATGACCGTATGTCACTTGAAAGCACGTTGATCTTCGAACAATCGGAAATTAGCCAGTCTGGAGATGTAAGCAAGTCCCGTGACTTCCAGTTCATCAGACCGAAGGTGGATTACAGATTTAACCTGACCCCCTCGCTGCAGTTTCGCGCGACCATCGAGAAAGACGTTGCCCAGCTCAGCTTCAATGACTTCACTGCCAACGTGGACTCGAGCGATGATGAAAGAAACGCCATCTCTGGTAATCCGGACATTCGGCAGGAACAGTCCTGGCGCTACGACCTCAATCTCGAGTATCGCTTTAACGAAGACAATGGCGTGATTAACACCAACCTGTTCTACCACGACCTCGAAGACGTCATCGACCGGGTCAATGTATCTACTGGCGATTCTGTTGCTTCCGCTAACGGAAATATCGGTGACGGAGAACGCTTCGGCGCCTCCATTGACGCGAGCCTGCGACTAGCCGCCTTCAATCTGCCCCAGGTTCTGCTTACCTCAAGGGTAAGGGTTGAGGATTCAAGCGTTAACGATCCATTCCTGAATATCGATCGCCGCCTTAGCCGACAGGGTCGCGGTGATGTGCGCTTCGGCTTTCGACATGACATGGCATCGCAGCCGGTTAACTACGGCCTTAATTACAACTACAGTATTCAGGACAATCGAGTCGCCTATGACGTTAACAGAATCGAGAGCTACAACTCGGATCCATTCGTCATGGCCTTTCTCGAAGTCCAGGGTTGGGGTAACTTCATCTATCGCTTCGAAGCCACCAACTGGCACGAGAGTGAGCGCTGCCGGGTCCGTTCTCGCTACGCTGGCGGCACCATCGCCACCGGCTACCTGAGTGAGATTGAAGATTCCTGCAGTCACGCAGGTGAGAAATATGCCATCAAGATTCGCGGGACTTTTTAGTGCTTTGACCGCGTTGGTTTGAAAGGTGGGTTACACCCAATAGGAAAAGGCGTTTGTCGGTACTGGAAAACGCCTTTTTTCTTGCCTCAGAATTGTACGTATAGTGCGATTGTCGTGGCCAGGACCAATAACAAGCTGCCTTCCAGCATGGCGGCCAGACGCCGGGCACGTGGTGTCATCCGCTGCACCAGATGATCGACTGGCGAATACAATGCTGCATACCTGTGTAGTCTCATCTCTCATTCCCCCTGGGATTCGCTGTGGACAGAAAAGCGG
>CAYTLI010000042.1:0-17717 GCA_964438455.1 uncultured Pseudohongiella sp. | reverse complement strand
TAAACTGCATACAATCTCTCCAAATTTCTTTTATTAAAGAAGCTTCTTTTTATAGGAAATCACGCACATACCATGGAGTTGCATGATCGCCACCGTGCGAGAATAGACTGTAACAAGATGTCACACAAGCCCAAAAACATTATTTTCCTAAGGGATATTGGTTTGAAGGCTATATAAACCTTACTTTTGGTAACACTCTGATAATAAAGCACTATATTGAACGATCGCTCGATAATCCTGGCATCAGAATGCCATGAAAATTATCGAAATAAAGGGAAACTATTTATTGAACGAAGCAATATTTGCCCACTGATTTGACGGCGCTAATTGGCAGCCGAATTTGCTGAGGGAGGACTCTAAGCTATTGAAAAATAGGGTAAAGCGGGGCGATAGCGCCTCAGGGCCTGGAAAAGGGCACCTACTGCTGAAACCGAGCTGGTAAAGTCAGGTCCGGGGCGCAGCCGGTGGGAAGTGCAGCCAGCCGGTGATGATGTATTTTTGCCCGGAATTCAGCAGCTTAGCCTTGTGGGCATGGGTCCATTCGGCGGGCCAGATCAGGGTCTTGCCCTTGCGCGGCTGCACCTCCAGGTCCTGGTGGACGAACTGGGTGGAGCCCCCATCTTCCACGTCGTTGAGGTAAGTCATCCAGGCCAGCACCCGGTGGGACGTGGCCAGGGTAGTACGCTCGGAATGCACCTTAAGGAAATGACCCCCTGGCTCATAGCGCTGGATGTTGAAGGAGCTGATTTCCGCCTTCGGAATCACGTCTTTCAGGAACGGCCACTGCTCAAGATAATCTCGGTGGCAGGCGAACAGTGCCTGCAGGTAGTCACGCACGGCCTGGTGATCATCCTGGTTTATTTCTCGAGGCCGGATGGTGAGATCGGTGGATTTCTTCGACTCTAGATTCAGGCCACCAGCGGTTTTACCCTGCGCATGGTTCTCGGGGTGGGATTCGAAAAATTCGATCAGCGCATCGCAGATGGAAAGCGGTTCGATGATCCAGCTGCCAATAAAATGTGGGCTCTGGCGAGAGTCATCCTGTATGTCATCTCGTGTAGCTGTTATTTCCTTACTCAACACTGACTCCTTTTTCCATATCGAAGCTCACTACCCCGAAACCTTCTTTCTCTCTGCTTAGTCCTTCTTCCGCATTGCCCATCGCCAGCAGGATTGATCCGATCGAACCGGCAACTTCCGCTGAGTCTGGATTGAGTTCGAGGGCCTTGCGATAACAGGCCAGGGCTTCCTCCAGCTTTCCCTGCAGATCCAGTACGTTGGCAAGATTCCCCAGATAGTCTGCGTCATTGTCCTTAATAGCCAGTGCCTGACGATAGCATTGTTCTGCTTCTGCCAAGTGTCCCTGTCTTTGTCGAATCAGGCCGAGACTGTTGTGCGCGTCGGCAAAATCAGGTCTCAGGCGAACGGCTTCATTGAGACTGCCCAGGGCTCCATCTGTATCGCCTTGCAATCGCAGTGCTCCGGCGAGGCCGAAGTGCAACCGCGCGTCGTCGGCGTGCAGGTCGATGGCTTCCCGGTACTGATTTATCGCTTCATCAAGCTCGCCTTGCTGCGCGAAGACATTGCCGAGATTGAGGTGCGCATCCACATAGTCAGGCTTTATTGCTATTGCACTTTTGTAGGCTTCGACTGCTTCTCCCAGTTTGTCCAGATCGCGGAGCACGTTGCCCAGGTTATTGTGCGCGGGGAAGTAATCGGGTGCGATGGACAGGGCGGTGCGGATCAGGTCGGCGCCGGCTTCACTCTGACGAGCCATGTGGGCGAGCACGCCGAGCAGATGCAGGGCAACAGGGTTATCAGGATCGAGCTGCAACACCTGGCGATAGAGTTGTTCGGCCTGGGCATAGCGACCGGCCTGCTGATAACTCATCGCCTGTGCCAGTATGTCTTCCATGTTCTGGGTGGAATCTGCCTGATCGTTTGATGACAATGCGGTGCTTTCCGGCCTTGGTTAGTGAGGGATTAATGTAAAGCAAGTATTCTACTTTATGGGAGTGGCTCAGTTTAGAATTGATTTAAACGCGTGGTCGGATGAGAGGAGTGATCACCATATTTTGGGACGCGCCGTAAACCCATCCCTGGGGGCTCGGGAGCAGCATGACCGCCAGGGATGGCGGGAATGCAGAAAATGCAGGAGCTATTTTCTGCCCCTGCTGCTCACGGTCCCAATGAGTATTGAGCCGCGCTCTCATCCAGTCAGAGCTGGTGAATCTTTCTGGTTCCAGAGTGTTGGTTTGAAGGAATAATTGGTGATATCGAAAACCGAAGTTCTAGAGGCTTCCGATGAGGCTTCCTTGCGCAAGGCCAGTGATCTGCTGCTTGCCGGTGAGGTGGTCGCGTTTCCCACGGAAACTGTTTATGGGTTGGGAGCCAATGGACTGGATGCCGCGGCAGTGGAGAAGATCTTCCAGGCCAAGGGCAGGCCTGCTGATAACCCGCTGATTCTCCATGTGCCTGCTATCGAGCAGGCGTTACCCCTGTGGCAGGCTGATGACAGGCAGGTCGAGATGGCCCGGGCGCTGGCCGACGCATTCTGGCCGGGGCCACTTAGCATGGTGTTGAAGGCCGC
Organism: uncultured Pseudohongiella sp.; assembly: GCA_964438455.1. Taxonomy (GTDB): domain Bacteria; phylum Pseudomonadota; class Gammaproteobacteria; order Pseudomonadales; family Pseudohongiellaceae; genus UBA9145. The sequence continues at coordinate 15,127 of CAYTLI010000042.1, read as the reverse complement.
TGTTGGGGTACCTGAAATCACGACTGGTGGCCTGGATTCGGTTGCGGTGCGTGCGCCGGCCCATCCGGTCGCGCAGCAATTGCTGAAGCTGTGTGCCATTCCCCTGGCTGCTCCTTCTGCCAATCTCTCCAGCAGACCCAGCCCCACCCGGGCAGCGCATGTGGCAGCCACTCTGTCTGGCAGGATTGCGGCGATTATCGATGGTGGTGCTACTGATCTGGGTATTGAATCCACCGTGCTCGATCTGCGCGGTGAGTTTCCACGCATATTGCGACCTGGTTCGGTCAGCCAGTCGGCAATCGAGGCCGTCGTTGGGCGAGTTGAGCTGGCCGAAGATGATGCGACAGCCCCCTCGCCGGGTTTGAGGCACCGCCATTACCGACCGCAGGGAGTACGATTGCAATTGGTTGACCCAGGTGAGATCGAGAGTCGGTGGCAGGAAGCCGTGGGCATTATGTGTTTTGAGGAAACTGCTGCCAGGCTGGGAGAGCGGTCGGGTCCATTGCAGCTCATGCCTGACGAGGTCGGTGCCTACGGCGCGGGTCTATATGACGCGCTCTACCAACTGGAACAGGGCGAGAGCGATTATTACCTAATTGAAAAGGTGCCAGATAGCACAGAATGGAAGGCGATAGCTGACAGGCTACGTCGGGCGGTGGAGAGCTAGGCTCTACTGATTGAGCTTTTCGACCTTGTCCAGCACTGACTGGGTCTGCGCTTCGCGAAACTCATGCAGCCTGGCTCGAACCAGCTCGTCGGCAGCGCCGATGATTTGCGCAGCCAGTAAGCCAGCATTCATGGCATTGTCTATTGCTACGGTCGCGACCGGTACGCCTCGCGGCATTTGCACAATAGAAAGCAGTGAGTCCTGGCCCTGCAGAGCGGTGACCGCTACTGGCACCCCGATCACTGGCAGCACCGTCAAGGCGGCAACCATGCCAGGCAGATGCGCAGCGCCGCCTGCGCCAGCGATGATGGTTTTCAGTCCGCGCTCTTCCGCGCTCCTGGCGTAGTCCACCATTCGGTCAGGTGTGCGGTGCGCTGAGACAATGGTCAGTTCGTAATCAATCTGCAGCTGCTCAAGAATGTCCGCTGCTGCTTGCATGACCTTGAGATCAGAGTCGCTGCCCATGATGATGCCAACCAATGGGCTATTGGAATCAGACAACTTGGTTTGCTCCCCTTACCAGGATTAAATCTCGAATGCTGTTCATTTTATGTAAAGCAGCTTCCACTGTCTCTGCCGTAACTGTCACGTGACCCATCTTGCGGCCTGGAAAGCAGTGCTGCTTGCCATAGAAGTGAATGGCAATAGCGTCATCATCGCCCAGGGATGCATCCTGTTCAACTACCGTGTCTCCCTCGAAACCTTCTGCGCCAAGCAGATTAAACATGACTGCGGGCGTAAGCTGCGCGGGGTCACCCAGTGGCTCGGATTTCAGGATGTGCAGCTGCTGAACGAACTGGGAGGTGCGGCAGGCCTCCCGGGTATAGTGGCCACTATTATGGGTGCGTGGCGAGATTTCGTTGATCAGCAGTTCGTCTTCCCGGGTGAGGAACATTTCGATGCCAAATATGCCACTCACATTCATTGCACTAATAGTGGAGACGGCGAGTTGTTGTGCGCTGGCCAATAGCTCTGCTGAGAGCCTGGCCGGGGCAACCAGGTAATCCAGTACGTTACCGCCTTCATGGAAAACCATCTCCACGGCCTGGTAGGCGCACACATCGCCCTCGCGGTTGGCAGCTACCATCACCGAGACTTCCATCTTGCGATCGATAAACTGTTCCAGGTAACCAGGGGTTCGCAAGCGTGAATCATTGTCGGCACTCGAGTGCAGGACAGCCACTCCGCGACCGTCATAACCACCTCTTGCTGACTTCTGTACTACCGGAAAGCCAAACGGCTGTTCACTGATTTCTTCTTCACCATCATGGGCAACAAAGGCTGCGGTGGGAATGTTCAATTCCTGCAACCATTGCTTCTGCTTGAGCTTGTCAGTCAGGCGGTAGAGTGCGGAAGGATCGGGAATGACTGCGTGGCCTTGCTGTTGCAGTTCGAGCAGTGTGTCGACAGAAACATTTTCCAGATCGATGGTGACGATATCTGTGTTCTCTGCCAGCGCCTGATAGCCGTCTCCGCTTGCCGGCGCGCCGGGCACATGGATGCCACCAACCTGCGCTGCCGGGCACAGGGGATTTGAGTCCAGCACGAAGATTTCATCTTCGTTGCCCTCACTCGCATTGGCACTTGCGCATGCCTGCACCAGCATGGCTGCCAATTGTCCACCACCGACAATTCCTATGCGCACCGTATCCACTGTTCCCGTGAAAAAAGCTGCGTATTGTACACGACCTTCCCCGGGACAACAGCCTCCACGAATCTGTGCGTCGAGCTTTCCATCTGGCGCCCCTTCTGGGAATATTGGGGCATCACAGATATAAGAGATCGCATGTTTTCTGGATGATCCGGTGATCAACAGGAACGCGGAATGAGAGCCCCATTCAGAGGGCTGTGAGAGGGGAATACGCCATGTCCAATGACAAGAACAAGATCAATTTAACCGTTAATGGCAAGCCAGTGGCTGGTGAGGTGGAGAGCCGGACATTGCTGGTCCATTTCCTGCGTGAGCACCTGGGATTGACCGGCACACACATCGGTTGTGACACCAGTCAGTGCGGTGCCTGTGTCGTGCATGTGAATGGCAGTTCGGTGAAAGCCTGTACCATGCTGGCGGTGCAGGCGGATGGCGCCGATGTCACCACCATCGAAGGGGTGGCGAACGGCACTGAATTACATCCCATGCAGCAAGCGTTCATGGACAACCATGGCCTGCAATGTGGATTCTGCACTCCTGGCATGATCATGAGTGCGCTCGATATCGTCAATCGCAATGGCAATGAGCTGGACGAAGCCACGGTACGCAATGAGCTGGAAGGCAACATCTGTCGTTGCACCGGCTACCACAATATCGTGAAAGCGGTGCAGGCGGGTGCCAAGGCCATGGGAGGTAACTCCTGATGAGCGAATTCGGAATAGGCGCCAGTGTCAGGCGCAAAGAAGACAAGCGCTTCCTGCTCGGCAAGGGCCGTTACACAGACGATATCGCCGTTGCCGGACAAACCCATGCCGTGTTCGTGCGCTCCCCCCATGCGCATGCGGTAATAAAGAACATTGATGCCAGTGCGGCACTACAGGCACCGGGGGTCGTGGCAGTTCTCACCGGTGACGATCTGGCCGCCGACGGAATCGGTCCGCTGATTTGTGGCGTTACCGTAACCGGCGACGATGGCGAACCTCATAAGGCGCCGGTGCATCCTGCTCTCGCCCAGGGCAAGGTCAATTATGTTGGTGACCATGTAGCGGTTGTTATAGCAGAAAGCCTGGGACAGGCACGTGATGCTGCCGAGCTGGTAGACGTCGATTATGATGTACTGCCTGCTGTCACCAGCACTGCCACCGCCGCGGATGCAGGACAGCAGCAGATTCATGAAGTGGCGCCAGGCAATGTATGTTTCAACTGGCCCTTCGGAGACAAGGCCGCGGTCGATGCTGCGTTCGAATCTGCACACAAGGTGTCGAGCCTGGACCTGGTGAATAACCGTATGGTCACTAATCCCATGGAGCCGAGAGCGGCGCTGGGGGAATACAACTCCGGTACCGATGAAATCACCCTGCACCTGACCACGCAGAATCCCCATGTACATCGACTGGTGCTCTCTGCATTCAACCAGCTGGCGCCGGAACACAAGTTGCGCGTGGTCGGTCCCGATGTGGGCGGAGGCTTTGGTGCAAAGATTTTTGTCTATGCGGAAGAGCTGGTAGTGGGTTGGGCCTGTCGCAAGGTTGGTCGTCCGGTGAAGTGGACTGCAGACAGGACCGAGGCATTCCTGGCTGATGCCCATGGTCGCGATCATGTGTCCACGGCAGAAATGGCCATGGATGAAAATGGCAAGTTTCTCGCCTTGCGCGTACATACCAAGGCGAACCTCGGTGCCTATTTATCGACATTCGGCACCATGGTGCCCAGCTATTTGTATGCCTTCCTGTTGGCAGGGCAGTATGCGACGCCGCTGATTTATTCCGAAGTAAAGGCAGTGTTCACCAACACCGCACCGGTGGATGCTAGTCGTGGCGCCGGAAGACCGGAAGCCACCTATTTGCTGGAGCGGCTGGTTGATATCTGTGCCGCCGACATGGAGCTCGATCCGGCCGAGATCAGGCGACGAAATTTCATTCCAGTGGATGCCTTTCCCTACCAGACGCCTGTAGTGCAGTGCTATGACAGCGGCGACTACAACGCGGCGCTGGAAAAGGCGATCGAGCTGGCAGACTATGATGGCTTTGCCAGTCGTGCCGACGAGGCAAAGGCTCGTGGCAAGCGCCGCGGTATCGGCATTTCCTCTTATGTTGAGGCCTGCGGCATTGCCCCTTCTGCAGCGGTAGGGCAACTGGGCGGTGGCGTTGGTCTCTGGGAGAGTGCCCAGGTGCGATTCAATCCCACCGGCAATGTCCAGGTGTTCACCGGCACTCACTCCCATGGCCAGGGCCATGAGACCACTTTTGCGCAACTGGTCTGTGATCAACTGGGTGTACCTATCGAGAGCATCGAAGTCATTCATGGTGATACAGCCAAGACCCAGTTTGGCATGGGCACTTATGGCTCTCGTTCCCTTGCGGTGGGTGGCGTGGCAATCGCCAAGGCCTGCGAGAAGTTGATCGCCAAGGGCAAGAAGATTGCGGCCCATGCGCTGGAAGCAGCTGAGGGCGATATCGAATTTGCCAACGGCAGCTTTGCGGTGGCTGGAACCGACAAGGCCATGTCTATCGGTGAGGTGGCATTCAATGCCTATGTTCCGCACTCCTATCCTGAGGGCCTTGAGCCAGGATTCGATGAGAACGCATTCTTCGACCCGACTAACTTTTCATTTCCGGCTGGCACTCACATCTGTGAGGTCGAAGTGGATCCTGACACCGGTGTCACCGAGATCATCAAATACTCGGCAGTGGATGATTTTGGCAAACTGATCAACCCGATGATTGTCGAAGGACAAGTGCACGGTGGTATCGCGCACGGTGTTGGGCAGGCAGTGCTGGAAGGTTGTCACTACGACAGTGATGGCCAGTTGATCACCGCTTCTTTTATGGATTACGCCATGCCGCGTGCAGACAATCTGTGCAGTTTCGACGTGGACTATGCACCCACCGATCCGCCTGACAATCCCCTTGGTGTGAAGGGTTGTGGCGAAGCCGGTGCCATCGGTGCGCCGCCAGCTGTAATCAATGCCATTGCCAATGCGCTGGGAGTCCGGCATATCGATATGCCCGCAACTCCCGAGAATGTCTGGCGCGCTGCCCGGTCTGCGGCCTGAGAGGATAACCAATATGTATGAATTTAATTATCAGAAAGTAGATAGTGTTGCCGCGGCAGTCGAAGCCCTGCAGGGAGCAGAAGACGGCAAGCTACTGGCCGGTGGCCAGACCATGTTGCCAACCATGAAGCATCGCCTGGCGAGCCCCAGCGATATTATCGATCTCAGCGGCATCGCAGAGCTGAAGGGAATCAGCGTCAGTGCAGATTCTGTGACAATTGGCGCTATGACGACCCATGGGGAAGTGGCGGCTTCGGCGGATGTGCAAAAAGCGATACCTGCGCTGGCAAAGCTGGCAGGTCATATCGGCGATCCTGCGGTGCGCAACCGCGGCACTATCGGCGGTTCGATCGCCAACAATGACCCGGCTGCAGATTACCCTGCAGCGGTAATAGCGCTGGGCGCGACGGTAAAGACCAATCAGCGGGAAATTGCTGGTGATGAATTCTTTACCGGCATGTTTGAAACCGCGCTGGAAGAAAACGAAATCATCACCGCGGTAAGTTTCCCGATTGCAGAGTCGGCTGCTTACATGAAGTTTGAGAATCCGGCGTCCCGCTATGCGATCGTCGGTGTGTTCGTAGCCAAAACAGGGGGTGGTGTGCGCGTCGCGGTGACGGGTGCGACGCCTTGTGCCCATCGGGCCATTCGCATCGAAGAAGCCATGGGCGGAGAGCTCAATGCTGCTGCTATCGATGGCGTTGAGATCCCGGTGGACAAGATGAACAGCGACATCCATGCCAGTGCTGAATATCGTGCGCACCTCGTCAAGGTCATGGCCAAGCGGGCAGTCGACGCCTGTAGCTGAAACTGAAAAAAGCGCTCCCATGAATTCCGCTGCCAGCAAATTACCAGATAGCATCGAAGCGACCCAGGCTCTGCTTGCCGACCAGGATTACCTGGCCGACCGCTCCCTTGCGACCACGCTGTTCCTGTCTCTGAAGATGGGTAAGCCTCTGTTTCTGGAAGGGGAGGCCGGTGTTGGCAAGACCGAGATCGCCAAGGTGCTGGCGGCAGGTCTGGGCAGGCCGCTGGTTCGCCTGCAGTGCTATGAAGGTCTGGATATTTCTTCTGCGGTGTATGAATGGAACTACCCCAGGCAAATGATAGAGATCCGCCTGGCGGAAGCTTCGGCAGAGCAGAATCTGGACAAGGAAGATCTGAGCAAGGACGTCTTCTCTCCCGAGTTTCTCATCGAGAGACCCCTGTTGCAGGCGCTGCGCGCAAGCGAGCGTGGAGCACCGGTATTGTTGATCGATGAGCTGGATCGTACCGATGAGCCGTTTGAAGCTTTTTTGCTGGAGGTGTTATCGGATTTCCAGATCACCATTCCCGAGATCGGCACGGTCAAGGCTGACGAGCCGCCGCTGGTGATCATCACCTCCAACCGCACACGTGAAATTCATGATGCCCTGAAGCGACGTTGCCTGTATCACTGGGTCGACTATCCCGATTCTGCGCGAGAGCTGGCGATTGTAGAGCGCAAGTTACCTGGCTTGTCCGCAAGCCTGAGTGCACAATTGGTTGCCTTCGTGCAGAAGTTGCGTGCGGAAGACCTGTTCAAGCAGCCCGGCATCGCTGAAACCCTGGATTGGGCAGAGGCGCTGGTACAGCTCGATCGGGTTGCGCTGGATAACGAACTGGTAGACGACACCCTCGGCGCCTTGCTCAAGTACCAGGACGATATCGCGCGTATTCGTGGCAGCGAATCTGCGCGCCTGCTGGATGAAATCAAGCTGGAACTCAGCACCGGCCAGGTCGCCAATGGTTGAGCCTGGCGGCAAACTCCCCGAGAACATTCTCTATTTTGCTCGTCTTCTGCGCGCTGCCGGCCTGCCTGTTGGCAGTGGCCAGATTCTCGACGCCATCGCTGCAGCGGATATCGTTGGTTTCGATTCCCAGCAGGATCTGCACGATGCGCTGCAACCAATCTTCGTCAATCGCTTCGAGCAAAAGGAATTATTCGAGCAGGCGTTTCACGTTTTCTGGCGTAATCCGAAATTGATGGAGCGGATGATGGGGGCCATGTTGCCCACTTTGAAAGTTCCGGAGGGGGAGCAGGACGGGATCATGCGCCGCCTGGGAGACGCGTTGGGCAGCAACACAGAGCGCACGCAAGAGGATACGGAGAGTCAGATAGAGTTTGATGCCAGTTTCACCTATTCCGCGCAAGAGATTCTGCAGGAGAAAGATTTCGAGCAGATGTCGAGCGAGGAGCTGGAGCAGGCGAAGAGAATAATCTCCAGGATGCGCTTGCCGGTGCCGCCGTTACAGACCCGGCGCTATACAGCCAGCAAGCAGGGTGTCAGCGTGGATATGCGCAACACTCTCCGTAGCGCGCTACGCAACAGGGACAGCATTCCCATCCAGTTCAAACAGAGACGAACCCGCAATCCGGCATTGGTAGTGCTATGCGATATCTCGGGCTCCATGAGCCAGTATTCGCGAATGATTCTGCACTTCATGCACGCGGTCACCAATGATCGCGACCGTGTGCACAGTTTCCTGTTTGGCACCCGGCTGACCAATATCAGTCGTTACCTGCGCCAGCGTGATGTGGATGTGGCGCTGAGCAAAACCAGCAGTGCCGTAATGGACTGGTCTGGCGGAACTCGCATCGGTGCCTGCCTGGGGCAATTCAATCGGGAATGGTCACGCCGGGTGTTGAGCCAGGGCGCGGTGGTGTTGCTGATCAGCGATGGTCTGGACCGTGATGAAGCCCATGGTCTGAAACAGGAGATGACGCGCCTGTCTCTGTCATGTCGCCGTCTTATCTGGATGAATCCCCTGCTGCGTTACGAGGAGTTCCAGCCGCGCGCACAGGGCATCCAGGCCATGCTGCCCTACGTGGATGATTTCCTGTCGGCCCATAACATCAACAGCCTGGCTGAGCTGGTAAACACCCTCAGTGCGGAGAAGCTCAGCCGTGCTGCCTGAGCAAGGCGCTGATTTATTTTTCATTTCAAATTGTTATCCTAGTAGATGAAGCCCGTAATCAATCTGTATCGATAGCTTATGATCTATGAAGTAGAAGGCGACATCATGCTCACCCGTGCCCAGGTCATCGTCAACGATGTGGGCGTGGGTGACCCTATGACCCGGGGTTTGAGTCGCAAGCTTAACGAACGCTTCCCGGCAATGGTCGAAGCCTTTCGAGAATGGTGTGAAGAGACTAAGCCCGAGCCTGGTGAAATCTGGTATTGGCAGGCGGCGGATCACAGCCAGATAGTTAACCTCATTACCCATGCGGGTGATGACGACCCGACTCGTGTGCGGCGACCCGAAAAGATCGCGGTCAATCGATGCTTGCGCCGCCTGGCGAAGATGGTTGCCGATGAGCGTTTCAAATCCATGGCCATGCCAAAGATAGCCTCTGGTGATTTCGGCCTCGATTGGGTCGATGTCAGGGGCATGATGGATTCACAGCTGAGCGAAGTCCTGGCGCCGATCTTTATTTATGTCGTGGAGCTGGATGGCCAGGTTGCTTCCGAGCCGGGAATGTAGTTTTCGCTGATCCTTCGAACGAGAGCGAGGGTCAGAAACAGTTTCTCGCTCCGGTGGGCCATCCCTGGCCCTCCCGCGCCTCCATCCCTGGGCGCTAGTCGCTTCGAAACTGTTTCCGCCCCTCGCTCTCGAAATAAGTGCATGCGTGCAACATGATCCCCTGCGACGTAAATCGCAGTCAGCCTTATTCAGCCAAAGCGTAAACGACTAGTTCATCCGTAGCCGCAATAGCCACGTACTGCTTGCCATCGCTGCCCATATAAGTCATTGGGTTGGCGTTGCCGCGTCCATCGAGTTCTACCTCCCAGACAATTTCACCATTTTCCGTGCGCAGTGCGCGAAAGCGGTTGTCATCGGTGGAGGCAATGAACATCAGGCCAGTCGCGGTGATGATGCCTGCGGCTCTGCCTGGTCGGCCGGTGGTTTGTCGGTCAGTTGGTAATGACTCTGTCACTCCCAGTGCTACACGCCACGCCAGTTCACCAGTGGTCACATCAACGGCGCTGAGATGACTCCAGGGAGGTTGCTGGCAGGGCATGGCCATGCCATCGATGTTGACGGCGAAATTACCCGGTCTCGGGCCGCGTCGTACGTAGGGATAATCTGATCCAGGTTCCGCATCTTCCATCCAGCCGAAGCTGCCAATGTCGGCGGCGAACACGAATGCCAGGTTGTTTTGTGGGTCGATAGGGACACCGCCCCAGTTTGGACCACCAGCCAGGCCGGGAAACAGCAGTGTTGTGGGACTCATGGCGCCTTGTGGTTTATAACTCCATGGTGTGTAAGGTCCCTGGTTATCAATCTCGCCGATATCATCGAGTAACTGCGCGCAGGCCTGTACATGTTCAGCACTGGTCTGGTCTGCAGTTGCCAGTTCATTCATGTTGAAACTCACCCGCGCCATGGGGGGCAAGTGCGAAGGAATGGGTTGTGTTGCTGCGGTCTGTTCGCCGGGTACCGTACTCTGCGGGACAGGCTGTTCCTCAATGCCATAAAGAGGTTCGCCGGTTTCCCGGTTCAGCATGAACAGGTAGCCTGACTTCGTTGTTACTGCCAATGCTGGAATCGAACCGCCATTGCTGTCGATGTCGAACAGGGTTGGTGGAGAGGGAGGGTCGTGATCCCAGAGATCATGGTGGATGGTCTGGAAATGCCAACGATAGTCACCGCTGTGAATGTCTACCGCTACGATAGAGTTGGCAAACAGGTTGTCGCCACCACGGTCGCCACCCCAGGCAAAAGGAATTGGCGAAGCCAGCGGCAGGAAGAGTAAATCTCGTTCTGTATCCACGGTGAAATAGAATGGCCAGGCATTGGCACCCAGTCTGTCGATCCAGCTATCACCTTCCCAGCTGTCGTGACCGGTCTGTCCCGGTTGTGGGACGGAACTGAATTCCCACACTTGCGTACCGGTGACAGCATCGTAGGCGCGGGGATTGCCGATGCCGCCAGGTTGCCCCGGCGGGGTATTGGCGCCGACCACGATGATGTTGTCATAGACCAGGGGTACGCTTAGGTACGGAGTGTCCAAATCTATTTCACCACCGCTGCCAAAATTCGATACTGACTCACCAGTGTTTGCATCCAGGGCGACCAGCCGGGAGCCGGCAGTGAAATAGATCCTTGCCGCAATACCGCGATCACCAGGCCAGTAAGTTACCCCACGCCTCGATGGACGCCCTTCGCCGACGCTGTGGGACCAGGCTTCGTTGCCCGTGGTCGGGTCCAGAGCAACAATGCGATCGACCGTGGGCAGGTACATCACGCCATTGACCACAATGGGAGTAGCCTGGGAATTGGGGCCGCGGGCATTATCAGTTGCCTGGCTGCTCAGGGAATAACGCCATGCCTCGGCGAGGTCACTCACATTGCCAGTGCTTATCTGACTGAGAGAAGAGTAACCGGTGCCGGATAGATCGCCTCGATAAACAGGCCAGTCCGACTGGGCAGATGCAATATTGCAGAGCAACAATGCGGTAATGAAGGATGTGCAGCAGAAGCTGTTGCTGCGATTACGGTTGCTTGTGTTTTTGCTGGTCACAGGAATCTTCTTGTTGTCGTTTGTTGATACAGGTTCAGTGTACGTGATTTTGCCGTCTGTGTACTGTTGAAGCCTGCGACAAACCGAGTGCTATCCCTTACAAATTTCCTTGCTAGCAATACCCGCACTGGCTAATCTTCTCTTCATCCCGGTTCTGTTTTTTCTGCTATCGGCTTGCAGACCGGGAAAAATAACAATTCAGGAGTGACTCCCATGACAACAGGCAAACACGCGGTTGTTTCCAGTCTCGCAGGTATCTTGCTGCTCTCGCTGAGTAGCGCCGTATCAGCACAGCCAGGCAGAGCGCCAGCGCCTCTGCCCGATGGCCCAGGTAAAGACCTGGTACTGACGGCGTGCACCAGCTGTCACAGCACGGCAAATATTTCCCGGTCGGCGGGTTATGACAGCCCGGCCGAGTGGCGGCGGGTGTTCTCCACCATGATAGAGCTCAATGATGCCCAGGCGACTACCATTGCCAATTACCTGGCCGAGCATTTCCCACTGGATGAGTCGCGCAAGCCAAACCTGATTGCAGGCGATACCGACATTGAAATCATCGAATGGACCGTGCCGACACTGGGGCAGCGATCCCGCGATCCGGTGGAAGCACCTGATGGCTCCATCTGGTGGACCGGCATGTGGGCGAGCCTGACAGGGCGTCTCGATCCGGATACAGGCTTGATGGAAGAATACAAATTACCTCCCTCGTCACGTCCGCACACCATTGTGCCCGATGACGACGGCAACATCTGGTACACCGGTAACAGCAATGCCACAGTTGGCAAGCTGGATCCGAAGACCGGCCTGGTAACTGAGTACAAGACCGAGGCGCGTGATCCCCATTCGGCAGTATTTCATCCCAATGGCAATCTCTACTTTACCGCCCAGGGTGCTGCCATGTTGGGTCGCCTCAATCCCGAGACAGGCGATCTTAAAGAAATAGACGTGGAACCTCGTCCCTATGGGATCAAGGTAGACGGCAAGGGAACCGTCTGGGTCGCCTTTAATGGCACCAACAAGATCGGTGCCATGGATCCCGACACCATGGAAGTTCGTTACTACGAAGTGCCCGATGAGCGCTCACGAATTCGTCGCCTCGATCTGGATAGTAACGACATCGTCTGGTACGTGAACTCAACCATGGGCAAGATCGGTCGGCTGAATCCTGCTACCGGTGAGATCAAGCAATGGGATTCGCCCAGCGGTCCCCGCTCCCATCCTTACTCCATGGCGGTAATAGATGATGTGATCTGGTACAACGAGTCCGGCATGCGCCCGGATGCGCTGGTGCGTTTCAATCCAGCGACGGAATCATTTCAGAGTTGGGCCGTGCCATCCGGTGTCGGCATCATTCGCAACACCTGGGTGACCGAAGAAGGCAACCTGTTGATTCACCAGAGTAGTTCCAACCAGGTTGGTCTGGTGAAGATCGACTAGATATCCATCAGGCGATTGATATCTTCAGGCAGGTCGGGTTTGCGCGTTACCAGCGAGACACCAATGAACAGAATCATTGATGTCAGGAAGGCAACGAGCGGGCCCGAGATGCCGTAGGGCAGGGCAAGACCTGCCAGCTGCACGACGAAGTTAATCGCCAGCGCTGCCGTGATCGCGGTGATCGCTCCAGGCACTGTTGCTCCCCGCCAGTTCAACCCTACTGCTACCACCGGGAAGATAGATGCAGCAAAGGTGCCCCAGCCAAATGCGCCGAGCAAGGCAACCAGGGTTGCGTCGCGAAAGTGTGAGTAGAGTGCGAAGCTCGCTGCTACTACCGCCAGCAACACTGTAACTATCCGTGCCCAGAACAGCTCGTGCTTTACACTGTGTCCGCGGATGGCCTTGGGGATGTCGTGGATAATCGCTGCGGTGCCAATGTTGAGGAAAGCATCGGACGTGGACATGATAGCGGCGAACAGGCCAGCAAACACGACGCCCGCCAACAGCGGGTTGGCGAATACAGAGAGAAAGATGGACGCCGCATCATCGGGCACGCTCAGCGGATCGATCACACCGTCGATAACGGCGGCGCGCATCACGATGCCGATCGATATCCACAAAAGTGCAGCCATGACATAGCCGATCAGGGACATGGGCAGGATGCTGCGATTGTCTTCCATTTTCTTGTTCATCATCATCTTGGTGATCAGGTGCGGCTGGCCCGCCAGACCGAGACCGAAGACAAAGAACCAGCCGAGCGACGCCATGATGCCGGCGGCGCCGAAAGGCATTATGGCTTCACTGTCGTCCCGCAGAATAATCGAAGTGGCTTCCTGCATGCCGCCATCGAAAACATTCATCGCGGTAATGAGAATCAGGGTGCCCGCGACCATCATGATCGCGCCTTGCACCACATCTGTGTAGACCGACGCGATGATGCCGCCGGTGACGCAGTAAAATATCAACACCGCAGAAGAGATGATCACGCAGGTAACCAGGCCGATGTTGGCGAATGTTTCTGTGCCGGAGAGGATGGCTTGCATGACCACTGCCATGGCCAGGATCTGGGTTGCCAGATAACCCATTACCCCAAGTACAATTGTTATGGCAATAAGAAAACGCACTGCTTCGCTGCCATAGCGTGCGGCGACCACGTCGGGCAGGGACAGGCAGTCACGCAACTCTGCAATCATGCGAATGCGCTTGGCAACCAGGAAGAATCCAATGGCATAACCGGTGGATGAGATCACCACCATCCAGAACGAGCTGACGCCTATCGAGTAAACCAGTCCTGGTCCGCCGACAAAGCCAAAACCGCTCAGGGTGCTGGAGAAAAGTGCCAGTGCAACTACTATTGGCCCTAGACCTCGACCAGCAATAAAGAAATCACTGCTGTCGTGGGTGCGCTTCATGGCCCACAGGCCGGTAGCCACACAAAACAGCATATACAGCACGACTGCGCCGACGATTATTTCCTGGCGAAAAGCTTCCATAGCAGAGCCTAGTCGTGCTCCTCGGTTTGCTTGAATTCCCTGAGCAGCTTGTCAAAAGCCTCGGCGTCGTCACGGGTGTAGATGTACTTGTTGAAACCCAGGACGTAAACAAGAATCAACGGGATCGCACCCAGCCAGGTGCCATACATCTGCCACGCTGTAGCAATTGGGAAGCCCATGAAATAGCCGGTCTCCCCGGTTTCGAGGAATGCCTGGTGATTGCTGTACATCTGCCACCAGATGAACAGCATGAAAGCCAGGCTTGCAGCCATGTAGACCAGGAATTCCTTGCTGCGGTGGCGTTCGCTCACGCCGAGAATTGAAAGTGCCACGATCAGGATCAGCAGCAGGCTCTGGAACAGGAAGGCATAGCCGCCGATGAACTCAAGGCGGGCAGCGCCATCTTCGCCGGCCTGCATGCCTGGGAAGAGGCTGTGTGCAACGCCACCGGCATTGGGTACGGATTCCGCCAGCATAATGGCGACGAGCAGGCCGCCCATCAGCACGCAAACAGCGAAAATCCAGTAAATTACTCCGCGAGCCACCTGGCTATCCTCTCTTTATCGTTCATCTTGTATGGGTAAGAAACGCGAACATTTCGGCGCTTATGGCCATTGGGGGTGGAGCATAAACAGGCGTCGACGGGTAGTCCAGTTGCGATTTCGAGTTGTGATACTGCATCTATGTCATAGATTGAAATTTGTTTCACTCATTGGTTGGACGAGAGGGATGCATACTCTACTTAGGGACACGCCGTAAACCCATCCCTGGGGGCTCGGGAGCAGCATCCCTGCTGCTCACGGTCCCAAAGCAGAGTATGCATCCCTCTCGTCCTTCCTGGGCCGGTGATACATTCAAACTAAGCTTCGATGGGTCTTTCACGGAACTTGACATGTTTACCGGGAAAGTCCATTTTTCCCAGTCCGTTCCGGCTCTGATAATCAAGTCATCTCCATAGACGACAAGAAGAGGTAATAATGACAATGAGCAAATTCACGCGCCTCGGCAAGCAACTGCTTCCACTCAGCCTGGCAGGCCTGGTGCTGGCAGTTTTTTCCAACGCTACATTGGCTCAGCGAGGCGCGATTACTCCCGCCGCTCACGCTGGCCAGCAGCCTATCAACCATTTGCCCAATCCCTACGAAACTCAACGCAACTTCGGCACATTGCCCGATGGTCGCAGCTGGGGTTCGGTGAGTGCTGTAAACGTTGATGTGGATGGCATCCATATCTGGGCCGGTGATCGCTGCGGTACCAACTCATGTGCCACCTCTGATGT
>CAYTLI010000041.1:10636-17718 GCA_964438455.1 uncultured Pseudohongiella sp. | reverse complement strand
TTCAGCTTTTCAATACTCACGGTACTGAGATAACACCAGGGTCAGACGTAGTCGGTGAAGACATCGAGTACGAGATCACTCAATAGTTTTTCCTCCAATTGGCTCTTATGACAACTGTATCAGAGATTGTAAGTTGCACCTTCGTTTCTACTTTGTTTCGCTTGGTTCACGATGGTGGAGGTGAACTGCATTTAGGGACACGCCGTAAACCCATCCCTGGGGGCTCGGGCGCGGCATCCCTGCCGCGCACGGCCCCTAAATGCAGTTCTCCTCCCCCATCTGGATAAGTGCCAAAGTCTAAAATCCACACCCAATGGGTTATACTCCGTCGAGGTCTGCAGAGGTTGACGGCCCGATTGAAGGCTGTGACATCCGCACGCAGTGACACAAAAAACATGAAGGAGAGTTTCATGCGCAAGTTGATTGCCTTAGCCACCGCTATGTCTGTTGCACTCGTTGCCAGTCTGTCGGTTCAGGCGCAAGACGAGCCATTGGCCATTATGGTCCCGGGGGGAGGCGACTATAGCTATCCTACTTCCTTAACATCAGAAGAAGCCCAGATGTTCTTCGACCAGGGCCTGCGAATGGCCTGGGGCTTCTACTTTCCGGAGTCCATCGCTTCCTACCAGGAAGCAGCACGACTCGAGCCGGATCACCCAATGCCTTACTGGGGTATGGCACATGCCATCGGCCCAAATCCAAACAGCCGCTATGCCGGCATGCCTGATGATCCTCAGGGAGCTGGCCTGGAAGCCATCCGCAAGGCACTGGAACTTGCCAACAATGGCACGCAGAAAGAACGCGACATGATCAATGCCATGTTCGTGCTGTATAACCAGGATGCCATCCCTGATAGCCGGGAGCGCGATTTTGCCTACCTGGATGCCATGCGTGATCTCGCAGCCAGGTATCCTGATGATGCAGACATTCACGCAGTGTTCGCAGAGTCATACATGAACACCACTCGCTGGGATTACTGGAATCTGGATGGTTCTGCCAAGCCAGGCACTGCAGAAGCAAAAGCAGCGCTGGAAACAGCGATGACCCTGGAGCACGATCATCCCGGTGCCAACCATCTCTACATTCACCTGATGGAAATGTCAGCACAGCCTGAACTGGCAATGCCTGCGGCACAGAAACTTGAAGGCACTATGCCTATCAGTGGTCATATGGTGCACATGCCAGGGCATATCTATCTGCGTGTTGGTGAATACGAGAAGGCCATCGATATCAACGAACGTTCACAGATTGTTGATGATCAGTTTGCCGAGATCTGGGGTGATACAAACTTCCCCATGATTGGCACCTATCCGCTGTCACACAAAGGTCACAAGCCTCACGCTCTGGACTTTGTGCGCTACGCCAACATGCTGCAGGGCAATTACGAATCTTCATATGCCGCCGCTGCACGCAACGCGGTTGACCAGAATGGCATGATGCGCGGCGCCAAGACGGTTGCCCATGAATGGATCACCGACAAGGTGTTCGGCAAGTGGGACAAGATTCACGCTGAAAACGCTGCCAACAAGGAAAAGGCTAACAATCCTTACCTGTCTGGCATGTGGAGTTACGTGATGGGCAGCGCCCACGTGGCCAAGGGTCACATGGGTCCGGCGGAAGCAGAACTGCAGAACATTCGCGACCAGATCGCAGCTGATGATGTGGATGGTTCCGGCGTCGGCCCAACACCTGCTTCACACGTGTTGACGCTGGCCATGCACGCACTGATGGGGGAGATCCAGGAAGCACAGGGTAATCTTGATGCTGCGATCATGCATTACGGTCATGCCGTTGAGTTCCAGGACAACCTTAACTACACCGAGCCACCGGACTGGAGTCAATCCATGCGCCTTTATCAGGGTGCAGCGTTGCTTGACGCTGGCCGCGCTGAAGAGGCGGAAGAGGTTTACCTACAAGACCTGCAGTGGAACCAGCAAAATGGCTGGTCGACCTTTGGTCTCTACCAGTCCCTGGAAGCCCAGGGTAAAGAGCAGGAAGCGATCATCACCAAGCGCCAGTTCGATTCACTGTGGCGCAATGCAGATGTGCAGCTGACCCGCTCACGCATTTAACACACAAATGGCGGCGCGAAAGCGCCCGCAGGGTGGCGGCCATGGATGGCCGACATCAATTCCTCTCATCACTCGCCGTTAGGCAAGAATGAGAAGCTTGGATGTAAATAGTATTCGGGGTGTAGCTCAGCCTGGTAGAGCACTGTCTTCGGGAGGCAGGGGTCGGAGGTTCAAATCCTCTCATCCCGACCAAATCACAAATCGGTTTTCTCAGTTCAATTTAGAGAATCGATCTTTAACAGGAGAAGCTAATCCTCACCTTCGGTAGAGGCTTTTTCCATGTTCAAAAAGCTATCCATTATTTCCTGGCTTTTGTTTACCAGTTCTCTCGCCTTTGCGCAGGACCAAACTGCTGCCAATCTTGCAGAGCTTGATGAACTCGATCGAGCCCGGGAAGCCCTGGATGTCATTGAGCAGGACATAGGGCGTTATTCCATGGACCTGGTCGAGCCGATCGAACAGCTCGCCAATCAATTGATGTCGCAGAATCAATTCGAAGAAGCAGACAACCTTCTTGACCGTGCAGTTCAGATTACCCGAATCAACAACGGTCTCCATACGCCAGCGCAACTGGACCTGATCAGGAAGCGCATCGATAACTTTTCCAATCGCCAGGCCTGGGAAGATGCCCGTGAACAGATGGAATATTTGTTCACCTACTATTTGCGGGTACCGGTGCTACTAAACTCCAGCCTGCTCGACGACTTCATGATTCTCAATGAGCAGCACTTGCGCGGAGCCACCGAAGACGAGGAGTTGGAGCGGGGACGCCATCTCTCAAGAGTGCATCAGCTCAACTGGGCGATGATCAATACTGCACGGCGCTTGTACGGCAGGGATAATCCAGAACTTGTGCCCTATTTGTACCGGCAGGTGAAGCATTATTATTTGTTCAAGAAAGGCCGCGATGAAGGCGGCCGTGATCGCACTAACGCCAACTACTATTACACTTTGAATGGCTATACATCGGGCTGGCGCAAAATCGCCACCAAGAATCGGTTCTACTCTGAAGGGCTTCGGCTGTTAGCAGAGATTCGAGGAATCTATAGCGCAGTAGAACCGGCAAATCCCGAGGCGCTGGCCATGAGCGAACTCTATCTCGGTGACTGGTTCATGCTGTTCGATCATGCAGGAATGGCGGCAGACAGTTATACAACTGCCTATGAATCCTTGCTTGCAGCAGGTGTCAGCAATCAGCGTATAAATGATCTGTTCAGCATGCCCAGAATATTACCGCAGCAAGAGTTCTACACCACTGTTGAAGCTGCTCTTGCCGACCTGCCCGTGGTCGCCATGGATACAACATCCTACGACCTGGCAATGGATGAATGGTCCGTGGACTATCCAACATTGAGAAGCCCGGTGGATTCCTACAGCCGCAGCGTTGAGGACTCTATCTTTGCCCGACTTGCTTTTCAGCTGCCTGCAGAGAATGAGCCCACGTTCCTGTACAGGAATCGTTTCAGACAATCTGTCGGCAGGGCCGTTGAGCTGGAACTCATTCAGGGCTTCAGGGGCATCGAGCTGGGCAATGAAGCAGCGTTGAGCAGGCTTGAACAGCTGCGATTCAGGCCAAAGATGGTTGACGGTGTGCCAGAGGCAACTCGCAACACAATAACCTATTCAATTGCCCGGGAACGGGTGCCAGAGCGAATCTCCCTGGATTAGATTCAAGCCAGGTTTCATCGCGCAGAGGCATCACGTCTGGAGTCATCGAGTTTCAAGGTTGAGCACTGACAGCTACAAACTCCCGGTAAAAGTTGTTCCAGGCGCTTCCCGCAGCGGCATTGCAGGATGGCTGGGTGACGCCCTGCGAGTACGGGTAAGCTCTCCACCCGAAAAGGGCAAGGCGAATGCCGCGGTAGAGTCTCTCATCGCAGAAGTGCTGCGGCTGCCGGCCGGCACAGTGAAGATCGTTGCGGGTGGCGCCTCACCGCGCAAAATCATTGCGGTGTCGGGTCTTTCAGAAGAGGAAGTCCGCCAGCGACTTGCGACTGCTGTGGGCCAATAGGCAGGGCCAAGCAGTCACTTCCAAATTGTCTCTAAAACAGCAAAAATAGCTGCCAACAAGAACCGCTTTACTACAGGTATTTTTATGCAAGCGCTCATGATGAACTCTCAGTTGATGATCTCTTCGATTCTCAAGCATGCTGAGAAGAATTTCCCCGCCGTTGAAATGGTGTCAGTCACGGTCGATAACCCACGTCACCGCCAGGATTACAAGACTTTTGCCAAACGCTGTCGCCAGCTCGCCAACGTGCTCGAATCATTAGGTGCAAAGTTTGGCGATCGCATCGGTACGCTGGCCTGGAATGATTACCGCCACATGGAGCTGTATTACGCTGTCTCCGGTACTGGCATGGTATGCCACACCATCAACCCACGACTCTTCCCTGAGCAGGTGGCTTACATAATCAATCATGCTGAAGACAAGATATTGTTTGTTGACGTCCTAGTACTGCCTCTGGTGGAAGCGCTGAAGGAACACCTGGCCAAGGTTGAGACTATCGTAGTGATGACCGCGAAGGCTCACATGCCAGATACCAGTTTACCCAATGTGCTCTGTTATGAAGAACTCATGGAAGCCCAGTCAGATGACTATGAATGGCCAGAGTTCGACGAGAACACTGCCAGTGGCATGTGCTATACCTCTGGCACTACAGGCAATCCAAAAGGCGTTGTCTACAGCCATCGCTCAACCGTATTGCATGCACTGGCCGGCTCTCTGCCAGACGTGACCCGGGCCTCCAATTTGGAAACCAGTTTGCCAGTGGTGCCCATGTTTCATGTCAACGCCTGGGGTGCTCCTTATGCGGCGATGATGGTAGGTATGAAACTGGTATTGCCAGGACCAAAAATGGCAGATGGCGAAACCCTCTGTGAGCTGATGAACGCGGAACAGGTGACGTTCAGTTCTGGTGTGCCCACAATCTGGATGGCGCTTCTCGATTATCTCGAGGCGAACAACAAGACAATTCCTTCTCTTTATAGAGTCAGCGTTGGTGGCGCTGCGTGCCCGCGCATTATTGTCGAACGCTTTCGCGAACAACACGATTGCACAGTTGTACAAGGCTGGGGCATGACGGAAACAAGTCCACTGGGTACGGTGTTCTGCCTGAAGAAAGGTATGGAAGATCTGTCCACCGAAGAGATTACCGACCTGCAGTGTCTGCAAGGTCGTGGTGTGTTCGGCATCGAAATGTGCATTGTCGATGAGAACAATGAAGAATTGCCCTGGGATGGCGTTGCCTTTGGTGCTCTGAAAGTCCGCGGTCCCTGGGTGGCAAAGGGATACTATGGGCTGTCCGATGTACCCGGTGCTGAAGACTGTCCTGTCGATGAAAAAGGCTGGTTCCAGACAGGTGACGTGGCCTCTATAACCCCGGAAGGTTACTTGCAGATTACTGACCGTACCAAGGACGTGATTAAATCCGGTGGCGAGTGGATCAGCTCTATCGAGATCGAGAACGCCGCAGTTGCACATCCGGACATCGCCGAAGCGGCGGTGATTGGCCGTTATCATCCCAAGTGGACAGAGCGACCGCTGCTCATCGTGGTTGTCCAGGAAGGCAAGTCTCTGACCCGGGATGAAGTACTGGAGTTTTTGCAGGACAAGCTTTACAAGATGGCCATGCCAGACGATGTAGTATTCATCGAAGAGCTACCGCATACAGCGACAGGCAAGATCAACAAGCTTGGTTTGCGCAAGACCTACGAGGACTATCAGTTTCCCGAAGCTTGATATTCAAGCTGAGCCATTATGACTTTTGGCACTATTCGGCTTATTCCCGATAGGGCAAGATGGATGCAACAAATGCGAATTCATCACCCATGAGGAGATGGCTATGAATACCCGAATGCTGGCGACAATCGCTACCTGCTTGCTGATTACTACTGCACTGGCGCAAGAAGCACCAGACACACCAGAGTCGTATACCGTGCCGCGCAATGAACATGGGCAACCGGATTTTGAGGGTGCATGGGGGACAGTGACCTATACCATGCTAGAGCGGCCACCTGGCTTGCCTCCGGCATTGCCCCCTGAACAGGCGGCGGGACTTGCTCAGGTGGTGTATGAAGGTGGCGGAGACAATACCGACCCCGATGTGGATCTCTTTGGTCCGCCCAGTCTGTTTAACGTCAAGGGTGAGTTGCGCACTTCGGTAGTCGTCTATCCAGAAGATGGTCGAATGCCTTTTAACGAGCGTGGAGAGCAGGCTGCCAGTCATCACTATTTCAAGGGCGATCACGGTTTTGATCATCCGGAGGAGCGGCCAGGCGTCGAGCGCTGCCTGGAAAGCTGGGGTGCACCTCCAATGCGTGCGTTTCACTACCATCTTATTCACACTTTTGTACAACTGCCTGATCAAGTTGTCATAGTCAGCGAAGATATGGGCCTGGTGCGGGTGATCCATATGAATGGAAAACAGCGGCCAGCAGCCGTGACTTCATTTGATGGCCATTCCGTCGGACGTTGGGAGGGAGACACTCTCGTAGTGGAGACTACCCATTTCAGAGGCGATATGCCTGATCGCGCGACCATCGATCGCCCAATGCTGATTAGCGGTGAGGCCACGGTAACCGAGCGTTTTACCCGGGTGTCTGATAGTGAGCTGTTCTACCAATATACAGTTGATGATCCAACCTACTATACTGAACCCTGGCGTGGTGAATTCTCCTTCACCCGGGAAGAAGATCCACACATCTACGAGTACTCCTGCCACGAAGGCAACTACTCGATGGTCGGTGCATTGCGCGGTGAAAGAGTTAGGGAAGTTCGCAGCGAATTGGGTGTAGAATAACCGGCTAGTCAATTCCACTGAGGATTGCAGCATGAAAGTTCTGGCATTCTCAGGCGCGGTATTCCTGCTGCTTGCCGGCTGCACCGCGCCACCACCTCAGTTCGAGCAGATGACTGAAGCCGAACTGTTTGCCTATAACTCTACCTTACCCTTGATGGATCAGGTTTACTGTCGCAAACAGGCAGAGACCGGCACTTATATCCGCAAG
>CAYTLI010000041.1:0-10536 GCA_964438455.1 uncultured Pseudohongiella sp. | reverse complement strand
TATCCGCAAGGTTTCGCATTTGGTGAGAATCGTGCGCTGCACTTCACTGCTGCCTGGGCATTTGTGCTCGCCTGGCTGTATTACCTGTATCACCTGATAGACAGCGGCAGGCTGCGTTCAGTGTGGTGGCCTCGAGCGGGAGAGATGCATCCGGCAAACATCGGACGTGACATTCTCAGGCACCTCAAGCTTCATCGCGCCCAAGGCGAAGCAGCAAAGCAATACAACATCCTGCAGAAGCTAAGTTATCTCGGTGTGATGTTGCTGTTGATCCCGTTGATTGTTCTCACCGGTCTCACCATGTCGAACAGTGTGACCACGGCATGGCCATTCTTGTTCGACCTGTTCGGTGGCCGTCAATCGGCGCGCACTCTGCATTTCATCTTCATGTCGCTATTGATGTTGTTCGTATTGGTTCATGTGATCCAGGTATTTGTGGCTGGCTTCGTCAATCACTTCCGCAGCATGATCACCGGGCGTTTCAATCTGAGTGAGGAGAAAAGCTAGTGGCTGCAAAATTCACCCGTCGTCAGATTGTAAATGGTGTGCTCCTGGGTGGTGCCGCTGTCAGCGTAGCGCTGGCAACCCGACGCTATCCTGGCGAGATCAAGAGCATCCACGACATCACCGATGCGCTGAACTATGGCCTTCATGACCTGATGCTATCAGGACAGCCGCGGGTCAGGGAGTTCACTCGAAACGATCTGGTGCTGGACTTCCCCACCAGTGGTGTCACCGCACCGCGGGACGAACGTTACCAGTCGATGCGAGAGAATAATTTTGCCGACTATCGATTGCTGGTCGATGGCCTTGTCGATAATCCAATGAGCCTGTCTCTGGATGAGCTACGTGCACTTCCAGCGCAATCACAGATCACCATGCACACCTGTGATGAAGGCTGGAGTGCCATCGGCGAGTGGAAGGGCGTACCGCTCGCGCAACTGTTATCTCGTGCCGGCGTACAGGACAGCGCCCGCTATGTAGTCTTTCATTGCATGGACACCCAGTTTAACGACAAGCCATACTACGAAAGCATCGATCTATTTGCTGCCAGTCATCCACAGACACTGCTCGCTTATGATCTGAACGGCGAGCCGGTACCGCAGAAGAATGGAGCGCCCCTTCGCTTGCGCATCGAAACCCAGATTGGTTACAAGCATGCGAAGTTTGTTGAACGGGTAGAACTGGTGGACAATCTGCTTACTATTGGTGATGGTCGTGGTGGTTGGTGGGAAGATTACGACAACGCCATCTGGTACGCAGGCTTATAGGTAGCGGCAGTGAGCGACTCTGGTTTGTACGACGATTTGCCCGATGTGCGCGACGGCCTGAACAAGAAGGAACGGGCGATTCTGGTTTGCCTGCAGGAAGCGCAGAAAGAATTTGGCGATCGCAGCGTGCCGACGATTACCCTCTATGGTCGTGTTGTCGAGAAGGTCGACATTAGCCAGGATGAGTTTCAGCAAATTCTCTCGCGCCTGGTCGGTGGCACCAGGAACTCTGATGGCTCCAGGTCATTTGGCTAGCCAACCGTTCTCTATTACTCTTCACTAATCTCTTCAATCGGTAACCAGATCATGATGCCCAGAAAAACTTCTCTGTTCTGCCTGGCTGTTGCAACGCTTGCTATGGCCACCGCTGCAGCCCAGCCTTATCCAAATCCCTATCAACGCAGCGAAGAATCCTTTGGCAACTTGCCTGCCGGACGAGAGTGGGGTGCTGCCAGCGCCATTCACTATGCGGGCAATGGCAGGGTCTGGGTAGCGGATCGCTGTGGCGGTAATCGGGGCCCAGGTAGTTGTGCCGATCGGACCGATATGGACCCGATCATGTTGCTGGATAGCGAGGGAAACATCGTTCGCAGTTTTGGCGCAGGGATGTTCATCTGGCCACACGGCATGTTTGTGGACGCCGATGACAATGTCTGGGTCACCGATGCTGCCACGGACCGGGAAGGTACTCGGGGTAACCAGGTCCACAAATTCAGCCCGGAAGGTGAGCTACTGATGAGTCTGGGCATTCCCGGAGTACGAGGCAGCGGACACTATTTCTTCAACGCGCCCAACGATGTGCTGGTTGCACCCAACGGCGATATTTTCGTTGCCGATGGCCATAATCCTGCCACGGACAATCGCATCGTTAAATTCAATAGCGAGGGTGAGTACCTGATGGAGTGGGGCGGTGTTGGTGCTGAGGCCGGTGAATTTCGCGCGCCTCATGCGCTGGCAATGGATTCAGCGGGCAGGCTATTCGTTGCCGATCGGGCCAACAGCCGCATCCAGATCTTCGATCAACAGGGCAAGCACATCTCCACCTGGACCCAGTTTGGCAGACCCAGTGATGTCTACATCGATGACAATGACATTCTCTATGCCGCCGATTCAGAATCCAACACCGGGGACTATCGCAACCCGGGATGGCAGCGCGGAATCTACATAGGCAGTGTCAGGGACGGCTTTGTGGATTACCTGATACCGGATGTGAATCTCAATCCGACTGGTACTACCAGCCACGCAGAAGGCGCGACTGCCGACGAGAATGGCAATGTCTATGCGGCGGAAGTTGCCGAGCAGGCGATCAGGAAATTTACCCGCATACCCGAATAGGCAGGGGACTAATTAAGGGGTCAGAGTAAAAATACAGTACTGTATTTTTACTCTGACCCCTTAATTCACCCAATTATTCGTAGCGCAACACCATGGCTGGTCTTACCCGGGCACTCTTCAGGCTCTGGGAAAACACGGCAGCAAAGGCTATCGCCGCGGACAGCAGCAGGCTGATCAGGAAGGGCATGATATTGATATTCACGGCAGCTGCGAAGAAAGATGTATAGAGCTGTCCAGCAAAATATCCGATCGGCCAGGCCAGGGCATTGGCGATCAGGATAGGCTTGGCGAAATCCAGCAACAGCATTCGCAGCAGTCGATTACTGCTGGCCCCCATGACCTTGCGAATACCAACTTCCCGTTTGCGTATGTTGGTTATAAAGGTTGCATTGCCTAACAGGCCTATGCTGGCAACAAAGAAACCGAACAGGGATAGTACGCCTATAGATGTGCTGATACCCAGGAAGATGCCATAGGTCTGGTAAAAGATATCGTCAACAAACTCACGCTTGAGCGGTACCTCTGGCATTAGCTGCCGCCATGTATCATCAATGTGACGCAAACCCTCATTGAGATTATCGCGGTCCAGTTTCACGATCATGTAGTTTACGTTCTGCGGCTGTAGCAAATAGATGTTGCCTTCAGAACCGAAGCTGGAAAAATCCAGGAATTCATATTTCTTTTCGCTCATGGCCCCGACAACGACCAGCTCAACAGCGATGGCGTCGCGATTGTTGTTTTCATCATAGCGACGATAGAGAGACTGGCCGATCGCTTCTGTGGCATTCTCCCAACCCAACGATCGGGCTGCTATGTCATCGATGATGACGTTATAAGGTCCGCTGGAAGAATCCAGATCACCGGAATTGGGTAAGATGTCACTGCTTCGCTCTCGGGAGAAGTCTCGGCCACTAATCAGGGGCTGACTCATTGTTTCGGTGTAGTCATAACCCACCGCGTGACGTGACAGGGCAAATTCGGGAGCATTCAAGTCGCGCTCTCTTGAAAACATGGAAGAAGAATTGCTGATCTGCCATGGCAGGATTCCCACCTCTGTCACTGACAGGACTGCCGGGTTCCGTTTCAGCTCGTTTGCCAGCAGCTCAGAACTCACATCAAATGTATCGATAGGAACATTCAGCGCAATCTTCGGGTCAAGAACGCCACCATCGAGCTGCTGTGTCATGGCTCTATTCTGCATAAACATGATAGTCGCCATGATCATCAGGGTCACGGAGATAAAGAATTGCACGCCGACCATCAGATTGCGCAATCGCGACGAATAGCCACTAGATCCTTTCGGACGCATCATGGTGACAAGCGGCACCAGTGCGGTGCGCAGAGCCGGATAGCCGCCAGCTATAGCAACTATAGTTATCATGACAACGGCCAATGTGCTCCACAGGGCAGGATTGAATAACAGTCCCAGGTTGACCCCAACCGTGCCTGCTGCTTGCAGATTAAGAATTATCGTTGCAAGAATAATCAGGGTTACGACAAGTGCCAGCAGCAGGAACAGAAAGGTTTCATAGCAATACTGAATTAGCAGGGAACTGCGCTTTGCACCAAGAATCTTCTGCACACCTACTTCCTGGCTGCGTAGCGAGAGCTGGGCAATGACAAGGTTTGAATAGTTCAGACAGCCAATAAGCAGCACCAGAGCTCCGGCAACAATGAGAATATCTGGCAGGTCGAAGCCACCAGTAACGAAGGCAAGTTGCGTGGCTACCAGCTGGTTAATAGGTAAAAGTTCGTATGTGAGAATAGACCTGTAGTCTTCTGGCAGGGTGCTTTGCACGAACTCACCGAGGCGCTGATTGAATTCGGCCTCGTCTATCTCCATGTCTTCTGGAAACTCAACATAAACAAAGTCTGACTGGTTGCCCCATAGGTTCTGGTCTGGATCCCCGCCGTTGGCAAGAATTTCCTGCCGCACTAACTCATCGGGCATTTCAATGGGCACATATAGATCGGTGTTGAAGAAGGCAATACCGGATGACAGGTGCGATGGAAATTCCGGTTGGCGTGCTACGGCAGCGACCACCACATCGTGCTGATTTTCGATCAGCATACGTTCGCCAACAACATCGGTGCGCCCGAAAATCAGCATTGCCCCTTCTTCAGTTAGCAGTGCTGAATTTGGCGGAAGATCCTCCCCCGCCTCGAGGCCATATATTGTTTCTAATGGGAATATGTCAAAGAATCTTGGCTCGATGAATTTGGTATCTACCGTAGTTGATTGGCCGTCTACGGTGACAGCCTGGGGGAAGCCGCTACTGGCTCGAACAATATTGGGTATTTCCGGGAAGGCACTGCGAAGATAGCGGGCAGCCGGTTGGTTGATAATTGGAAAGCGATCCGGAAAGGGGCTATCCCCTACCGCGCGTATCATCACATTATAAATCTTGTCCGAATTCTCAAAACCACGATCGAAATTGTCGGCATAGTTCGACAGCAGGACAGCTGATAGAAAACAGAGAAAGCCGACACTGAGACTGGTCAGGCTAATGACCGAGTGCAGCTTGAATCGCATGAGCGCTTTCAGCGCCATCTTGGTGTAGTGAGCAAACATGGCGGGCAGTCCTCAGGCGTTTGATTCTTGTTTTGTCTTGCTATCAGCGCTGTTGTCTGCCACCACTGAAAGGTTTGCACCCTTGTCGCTATTGACCACTTCGCCGTCCAGCATCTGAATGATGCGATCTGCGCGCTCGCCATGCTCCGGTGAGTGAGTCACCATCAGGATCGTTACTCCTTTCTGCTTGAGTCGATCAAGCATGGCCATGACTTCATCACCATTTTTGGTATCAAGGTTACCGGTTGGTTCGTCCGCCAGGATCAGCTTCGGTTCGCTGACCACGGAACGAGCTACTGCAACTCGCTGCTGTTGACCGCCGGAGAGCTCCTGGGGTTTGTGTTTGGCCCGTGCTTCCAGCCCGACCAGCTCCAGTGCCTCTTGTACCCGTGCCTGGCGTTCTTTCTTCGCCACACCCAGGTACAGCAGGGGAAGGTCCACGTTTTCGGCAACGGATAAATCGTCAATCAGATTGAAGTTCTGGAAAATGAAACCTATGTTCTTCTTGCGCACGTCCACCAGGTCATTCTCTGAGCTGTGCCCCACCTCTGTACCATCGAAGAAATATTCGCCGCTGCTTGGGCTATCGATCATGCCTACCACATTGAGTAGCGTTGACTTGCCGCAACCGGATGGACCCATCACGGCGACGAATTCGCCTTTGCCGATGTGGATATTGATTTCGTGGAGCGCGGTGGTCTCCATGTAGGCGGTTCGGTAGACCTTGCTAAGATTCTTCAGCGTAATCACGGGTGAGTCTCCTGCTCTTCGTTTTTCTATCCTGGAGTTTTAGCGAAATACCCCTGAATAGATTCTGAATTTGTTATCTATCTTTCTAAGACGTCGAGGCTCGGGAATGGTTACCCGAACCAGCAACTTTCTGCGCAATTTTTACTCCTGGACTGTTAACCAGACTTTTTAACAGACTGTTAGCGAATTCCGTGCCAGAAAAATAAACTATTAAATTCAACAACATAGACGAATATCTCGTCTCAGTGCGGGTTTACGCTGAGTACCCAGCCCAACAGTTGGTGAATATCACCAATACTCCACAGACCCGGAACCGCGCGCTTCCTGGTTATAATCGCCCCAGGTTTATTCGCCGATCAGGAACTATCCAATGCCAGCAATTTTCACCCGTGGACGCATTCTTCCAGTTCTCACCACCCTTGCCAGCCTCGTCGTCGCCAGCAATCTGCTCGCCCAGGACCACTTCAATGCCAAGGGTGCCCCGGCCAGTGAGGCAACGGCAGCGCTGCAGGAGGAGTTACGCATTACCTTGCCACTCACCGATCAGCGTGATTTTGAAGAGTCCGCCCGTGGTTTTATTGCCGAACCGGCGTCCAGGCAGATTCTCGGCGCTGCGGGCAATGTTGTGTGGGATATGAATCGCTATGACTTCCTGCTCAATGGTGAGAGTTACGACAGCATCCATCCTTCGCTGCAACGGCAGGCAACCCTGAACATGAATTTTGGGCTCTATGAGGTTGTGCCTGATTTTGTTTACCAGGTTCGCGGCTTCGATCTGGCCAACATGACGCTGGTAGCTGGTGATACTGGCTGGATCATCTTCGATGTGTTGTTAACCAGCGAAACCGCTGCTGCCGCTTTTGCGCTGGCAACGGAACATCTCGGGGAGCGTCCGATTCATGCGGTGGTGTATTCCCACTCCCACGTCGATCACTTCGGTGGTGTACGAGGTGTTGTGAGCGAGGAAGAGGTTCGCGAGGGTGAAGTACAGATCATTGCGCCTGCCGGGTTCATGGAAGAAGCAATTGCGGAAAACGTTTATGCGGGCAATGCCATGTCACGACGCGCAGGCCTGCAGTATGGCAGGGTCATTCCCTCCAGTCCCTTCGGCCAGGTGGATTCAGCAATCGGTAAGGGTCTTGCAGCGGGTACAACCGGTTTGATTGCACCAACACTGGTTATCACCGGTGATTATGAAGAACACACTATCGATGGCGTCAACATGGTGTTCCAGAACACGCCAGGCACAGAAGCACCTGCTGAGATGAATACCTGGTTTCCGCAGCAGAAGGTTTTCTGGGCTGCGGAAAATATCACCGCCACCGTTCATAACATTTACACCCTGCGTGGTGCGCTGGTGCGCGACGCCCTGTCCTGGTCCAGGCAGATAAATGAGGCGCTCTATCGCTTCGGCCGGGAAGCCGAGGTGATGGTGTCTTCTCACAACTGGCCACGCTGGGGCAACGCACGCATTCAACAAGTGATGCGTGCACAGCGTGATGCCTACGCCAACCTGAACAACCAGGTGCTCAACCTGGCCAACCAGGGAGTGACGATCAACGAGATTCACAATGAGTACCAGGTACCTCGCTCCCTGCAGCAGGAGTGGTCGGTGCACCAGTATCACGGCTCCGAGTTTCACAACGCCCGTGCGGTGCTGAATCGCTACCTGGGATACTGGGACGGCAATCCAGCCACCCTCGCTCCCTTGTCTCCCTCCGATTCGGCACCACTGTATGTGGAGATGATGGGTGGTAGCAGCGCTATCATCAGCCGTGCCACCGAACTGCATGATGAAGGTCTCTATCGCCACGCTATGGAGATACTCAATAAACTGGTTTATGCCGAACCTGATAACCAACGTGCCAAGGATCTGTTGGCGGCGAGTTTTGAACAACTTGGCTATCAGTATGAGAGTGCCAGTATGCGCAATGTATTCCTCTCATCAGCACAGGAGTTGCGCAATGGAGCGCCACCCATCGCCGCGCCACGGGGAACCAGCCCCAGCCTCGCGCGTGCGATGACTACTTCCCAGTGGTGGGATGCGGTGGCGACCAGAGTGGACAGCAGTCTTGCCGATGGCATGAACTTCATCATTAATTTCGATACCCCGGACACTGGCCAGCAATTCGTCATCGAACTCAGCGGCGGCACCCTGACCAACATCGAGGGCTATAGTGCCGGGGAAGCAGACGCAACAATCAGCATCAATCGCAGTGACCTGGACAGCGTGATCATGGGCCAGACAACGTTGCCGGCTTTACTGCAAAGCGGAACAGGCGCGGTAACTGGTGATCCCTCGGTTCTCTTGCAACTCGCTTCTGTACTGGTCACATTCAATCCTGGTTTCGAAATCTTGCCGGGCACCGTGAGCCAGTAAGATCATGCGCGCGGTAACATGGAAAACCAATGACAACCCGAAACTGGTGCAGGCACCAGAAGCTGATCCTGCACAGTTGCAGCAGTTTGTTGAGCGATATCCGAAACTGTTCGTCATTACCGGTGCTGGTATCAGTCGTGATTCGGGCATACCGACCTATCGTGATGAAGTAGGCAATTGGAAAACCAACACGCCGATTCAGCACGGGGATTTCCTGCAACTATCGGGCACCCGGCAGCGCTACTGGGCACGCAGTTTCGGCGGTTGGCCTAATGTGGGCAATGCCAGACCGAACCGGGCCCATCGCGCCCTGGCGCGCTTGGAATCATTGGGTTATGTCAACACCCTGGTGACCCAGAACGTTGATCGCCTGCATCAGAAGGCCGGCCACAAGCGGGTCATCGATTTACACGGACGACTCGACCAGGTGGTTTGCATGGATTGCGGCGCGCTTACTCCCCGGGACGAGATCCAGCACTGGTTGTGGCAACACAACCCGCACATGGAAGACATCAAGGCAGAGCTGGCTCCCGATGGTGATGCCCACGTGGCCGATGAGTTGATTTCTGAAGTTCAGGTGCCGGCTTGTTTCCGTTGTGACGGATTACTCAAGCCCAACGTGGTGTTCTACGGTGGTTCGGTGGACAAGGAGATCGTCAACTATCTCTATTCCAAAGTATTGGAGGCTGACGCAGTCCTGGTCGTCGGTACTTCCCTGATGGTTTATTCCAGTTTTCGCTTCTGTCGTCTGGCCGCTGACAAAGGCATTCCTATCGCCGCGGTAAATCAGGGCCTGACCCGCGCCGATGAGTTATTGCAGCTAAAAGTCTCCCAGGACTGTGGCACGGTACTTGGTACCCTGGCTGATCAGCTCACCCAGCGCACTCCTTAATAGCACTGCAGTCCAGATTCATTACCTCCCAGGTAATTGTATTGCTCGCCCGTTGCGGGAAAATACCGGCTACAGCGAAGCTAACCTGAGTAAAACAAGGGAGTGATAATGAAAAACTTCTACCTGGTGCTGGCGATAGTGGGTGCAATCGTGCCCTATATCTTTTTCTTCAGTTTCTTCGGGGAGTCAGGCATCGATCTGTTCAGCTTCATCGCCGCACTGTTTGTCAACGGTGCCGCAGGTGGCTTCACCGCGGATCTGCTGATCTCATCATTCGTATTCTGGCTGTTTATGTTTTCACGCCAGAACGAAGGCCCGAAGCCGTGGGTATTTATAGCTCTGAATCTCACTATCGGCTTGTCCTGCGCCTTGCCTGCTTATCTGTGGGCAAACGAGAAGTGATATTTTCAGTAGTGAATCTTCCTCGGCGTTCGACAGTCAGTTGTGCGCTTTGGGACACGCCGTAGACCCATCCCTGGGGGCTCGGGCGCGGCGTCCCTGCCGCGCACGGTCCCGCAGCACGCAACTGACTTTCATCCGCCTGAATTCAGTGCAGACTCCTAGCCAATCGCTTTATAAAGTTTGCAACGAGTCAGGCGAATTCTTCAGGAAAGATGCCGCGCCACTTGATAGATAGCTTGGCCATCCCAATTATCGAATTGGTGAAGCCACGCAGCGGTGCAGGCATATTGGCGCGGTAGACATCCAGCAGCAAAGCAATACGCCACTGGTCAGTGGTGTTCTCCACGCTGTGCGGGTAGGTGTCATCCCACAGCAAGGCATCGCCATTGCCAAGGCGGTAGGATTTGTTATCGATAGTGAGCACAACGCCCGGCTGACCAGTCTCATCAACCGGCACTTCCAGCCCCATGTAGAAACGAGTGATGCCTCGGAATGGGCCCGTGTGAGTGGGTACCTGCTTGCCTGGCGCGAGGAATGACAGGGAGGCCGATTTGATTGCAGGATTCGCGCAAACCAGTTCGGTCAGCTTGGGGCACTTGCTCATGTTCTCTTTGATGTCCAGGCCATAGGCGCGCAATACGAACATGCGCCATTCTTTCTCGCCGTGGGCAGAAAGCTTGTACTGTTCCGGCATCAATTCATGGAATCGGGGCACGTTGTCCAGGTCGGTGGTCAACGCCAGTGCTTCCTGCCGTAAAATTTCCCAGTTGTCGACAAAATCCCTGCCCTCAGGAAAGTATTCTTCTGCTTCCAGCACAGAAGGTGTGTGCACAAACGCGTTGTACACAGAAGTCATGCTGGCGCGGGCGATGCTGTAGGCAAGTGACATGGGATGTATCTTGACAGGTCTGTTCGGGCAGACTTTGCCCTAAAT
>CAYTLI010000040.1:0-17737 GCA_964438455.1 uncultured Pseudohongiella sp. | reverse complement strand
GCTTTAGCGGAGACGAGGCGGCAGAAGCCGACCTGCTGAGAGAACTCATTGATGCAGGCATCCGGGTGACCTCGTTCAGTCGCGAGACTGCCAGCATGGAAGATGTATTGATCAAACTGGTTTCTCCAGTTGAGGAGAGTGCCGATGACTGATCAAACACTCAGCCCCAGTTTTGCAAGCAATTTCGCCAACGGCTGGTTGCAGCATTTAAAAGTCTGGCAGAACCCGATCGTCTGGAAGAATTTTCAGTCACGCACACGCAAGCAAGCCCTGTTCAGCTTCCTGTTTGTGTTCGTGATCGCCGCGTTTATTACGTTTACAACCTACGGCGGCATCATGCGTATCCAGGGCAACGCGGTTATTGCCGCAAGGACAACCATCGTTCCGCTGGCCATGGTGCAATGGATCATCATGATGCTTACCGCAACCGGTCGCATCACCTCCGGCATCATTCATGAGAGGGTGACAGGAACCATTGAGTACACGCGCCTCACGCCAATTAGCCCCATAGATAAAGTGATAGGTTATCTGTTTGGTCTCCCGATTCGTGAGTACCTGCTGTTTCTTCTCACCATGCCATTCATGATCTTCCTGCTGGTCAGGGGCGAGATTCCCTTGTCGGTAATCATCCCGGTTTACCTGGTGTTCTTCTCATCGGCGATCCTGTTCCACATGGTCGGCATGGTGTTAGGGCTGGTGATGAAAGAGTGGCGCCTTTCCGTGGTGTTCACCATCGCATTGGTTATCGCGATCAACTGGGTGCTGCCCTTCTTCTCATTCCTCGGCTTTCCCATCCTGCAGTACCTGACAGTCAGGCCCGTATTCGGGGAGAAGATCACGCCCCTGCTGCCAACCGATGCAGTGCCAGCCTTAGAGGGCGCACCGCAACTGATTACCGACCTGACCATGGGCGTAGATTTCTACACCTGGGAAGTTTCGACGACCTTCTTTTCGCTGCTACTACAGGGTTTGCTGATCTTTACCTTGGGCCTGATGGTTTACCGCAAGTGGGAGAACGATTTCGGTCACGCGCTGAGCAAGATATATGCCCTGTTCTTCTATATTGCAGTACAGCTGTTCTGCATCGGCACATTGTGGCCAAACCTGGTTTTTAATACCGATGACCTGGTTGCCATCGGCCTGATGAGTGACGACTCCCTGGTTGACCAGTACGCCTTCATCATCCCGCTCATCTATGGATTCTTCTCTATCGCGCTGGCCTTGTGGCTGGTGTACGTGGTCACGCCGAGTCATGAGGAGTATCGCAGCGGCCTGCTGCGCTCGCAGAAACTCATGCAGATGAACCAGCCCGGGCTGTCCCGATTTGATGACCAGGCTGGCGGGCTGTTGACCACGACTGTACTGGCCGTCAGCACCGCATTATTCCTGTTCTTCGTCGAACTGGTGATGCTGCGCATGGGGCCCCTGGAAGAAGTTTCCCCTGATGTAATCGGCATCCTGCGCATGCCTTTGTTCGCCTTGCTGGTGATCTACTACTTTGCCACGTCCCTGGAATACCTGGAGCTGCGCCGCTTCGCCCTGCTGTTCCTTATGGTGTGGATCGTACCGATCCTGTTGGCTATCTTTGGTGCGGTGGTGTTCGAGATGGAAGAGGACATGCTATATGTAGCGAGTGGCTCTCCACTCACCATGATCGTGCTCTCAGCCCAGGGCCTGCTGAATGAGTGGATGAATTCTGACGAGGTCGACATTGTGCGCCGATCTTACTGGATTGGATTCCTGTTTATTCTGAGTGTGACCAGCTATCTTGGTTATCGTTTGTATCAGCTCAAGGCGAAGACACGGGCACAGATCTTTGGCTCCTCCTCTTAATCTCCAGTAATTGTGAAGGCCATAGACAACCGATAGCGGAAGCATTTATTTTCTCCACCAGATTATTGATGGAGGACTACCAATGTGGCGCCTTTACCTGGCTTTGTGTTTGATACTAAGCTTTCCCGCTTCTGCACAACAGCCAAATGAAATTGCGGCGAGTATACAGACACCAATCCTGGAGCTTTTAAAGAGAGCAGATGCAAGGGCAATCGTTGAGAAGCACTTGCCCAGCCTGGTAAGGGCGCTTGATGAGGATTATGAAGCACAGGTGTTCTTCGGAGATTCAAACCTGCTCGAACTTTCAATCGACGATAATCATGTCATCGGTTTCGGTGAAGAAATGCTGGAGCAGATTCGCCAAGAACTCAGTGCCCTGGAACATTAATCTACTGTGGCACCTGTGTCGTTACCGGCGCACCAATGGTCTTGATGATGTGCACCAGGAAACGAGCCGGTTCTGATGTGCTCGCGTTACGGGACACTGTGTGAATATCGCCGGGGTTTTCATAGAACATCTCGCCCGCACCGAGTGTCTGCAGTTCTCCTCCGGCTACCTGCATATTGATATTGCCCTCCAGCACGTAGACAAATACATGCCCATTATGACGATGGGGCTGTGACTCCTGACCGGGGGCCAGGTTAATTTCCAGAACTAGCATCTCCTTGTCCGTACCCAACTCCCCCAATGGCAAATTCATCAACGGCCCATTCTGGGCAAAAGCTGAAACAGACAGCAGACACAATATTCCGGCAACTAGATATTTCTTCATTTGATTTCCTCCCCCAAACCGGGAACCTGAATTGTCTGGTGATCTACTGCAATAAAAAAAAGGGCAGCGGATGCTGCCCTTTTCCAATTTCTCGATTCACATTGAATCTAGACGACTTTGTTGATCGCTGCCGCCATTGCGTCCAGTACATCGCTAACCACCTCTCGTGAAGAAGCGATGTTCATGCGCATGTGGCCTTCACCGCCGGTTCCGTAGGCAGAACCTGGATTCAGGTAGACACCGGAGTTATAGACCATCCAATCCTGGAAGTACGCCTCTGGTGTGCGCTTGCCATGACTCTTGTACTGCTCTTCCGCGCCGACTGCCGCCATCACCTTGCTGACGTCGAGGAAGGTCATATAGGTGCCTTCATTTCGCGTATAGGTTACGGCAGGGATATTCTGCTTGATGTAGTTCTCGATCATGGTATGGGTATCATCCATGTAGGCATTTGCCTGGTTGAACCAATCTCTACCATGCTTGTAGGCCGCTTCAGTGGCCACCACTCCCAAAGTGCTGATCTCAGCCCGGTGGTGCTGGTTAATTCGTGCCAGCAAGGTGGGGTTCTTGGAGTAGTAGTGCGCACACTTCATGCCAGCGAGGTTGAAAGTCTTGCTGATCGCTGTTGAAGTTACGCTGTTGTTGACCACATCACGATCTGGCAGAGAAGCAAAAGGAACGATCTTGTGACCAGAGCGCACCACGTCACAGTGAATCTCATCGGAGATCACCACGATATTGTGCTCAAGTGCCAGTCGGCCGAGACGCAGCAGTTCATCCTGCTTCCACACGTTCCCGGTTGGGTTCTGTGGATTACAGAGGATGAGGGCGCGAACATCTGGAGTCATCTTCGCTTCCAGATCTTCGAAGTCAAACTCGTAACGACCATTGACGCGCTTCATTTCACTGTCGACAGTTTCAACATTGGCAGCTCGGGCCATGCTGTAGAAACCACTATAGGCAGGTGAAGTGATCAGCACCTTGCCACCAATTGGTACGAAGGCGCGCAGTGCCGCGATAACACCAGGATAGACACCATCTGACAGGGTGATCTCGTCTGGGCCCAGGTCCACACCGTGGTGCTCGCCGGTCCACTTGATAATTTCCTCACGCAAGGGCTCAGTGGTGCTCAGGTATCCCCAGCTATGGTGCTTGACGCGTTCTTCCAGCGCTTCGGTGATGCAAGGCGCACACTCGAAGTCCATGGATGCCACGCCCATGCCATACTTGAATTCACCATTGGGATAGCTTCTTGGTGGTGAGTCCCAGCGTGCACAGTTGTTGCCGGCACGGTTATAGACTTTTTCAAAGTCATATTTACCGTTGGCCAGGCGTGGATAGGTATCCGAAGCGCTCTGCGCCGAAGCCTGGGAAGCGACCGTAGCGGTGGCGCCTGCCAACGCCGTTACGCCGGCGCTCTTCATGAAGTCTCTGCGGTTAAGTCCAGTTTTTCTGGTCATGGGTTTGCCCTCTTTTAGTGTTCTTTCAATATCTATCAAACAGGTTGTGGAAATTCTTTACCAGGCTCTTTACCTAGTTGCCTTCAGCGGCGAGTTGTTCCTGTACTCGCGCGCCCCTGAGTATGTTCACCATGCCATAGTTTCCTTCGTGGCATGCGTATTCATAAATGTGCCCGGCTACCCTGGTCATGGGAACGATGCCGGTGAACTTGTCGCTGAACGTGCCCGGATCCTCTACAGTGAATTCATAGTTCACGGTAACGGGATCAGTCCGGGTGAAGCGTTCGGTCAATCGCTTCTTCAGCGAAGTGCCGGCGCCACCGAAGCTGGTTGAGAGTCCGTTGAAATTCTCTGTAACTACAACCAGCGTATCGCCATCCCAGTATCCTTTCGAATCTCCGGTATAGAGACGCACATCGTCGGCCAGTTTTGCTATTTCATCTGCAGAATCGAACAGCGGGACGATGCGTGCATCGTGGATCATTTCAGTCATGATAACAGCGGTATCACGGCTCTGGAAAATCTGTACGTTGTTATTGTAAAGGCTCGGTGTAAATGGCGGTCCGGCATTGAATCCGATGATGCAGCGCTCGGAAAGGCCCCGGTCCTCCGGGCCATCAGTGCCAATGCCTCCGGCAGCGATACGCACCGGTCTGGATTCACCTGTTGTATCTCCGCCATACATGCCCTGGCTGCGAACCGCGCCTTCAACAAAGGCAGGCAGGCGGCCATTCTCAGGATAGATGATGTGGGAAGTGCGCACGGTATCGCCGATACCTGCGTTCTCGATCCAGAAGTCGTTATATGACTCGTCTACTCCCTCGATAGGCAGTGCTGAATCAGAGGCCGCATCTGCTGCTGCACGTCGCGCCTTGATTGCTTCAATTTCTTCCTCGGTGAGAAACTGGCGATTGCCGAATTGCGCCGGACGCTGCATGGGCACATCAGAAGAAAAGTTCCACACCCCCTGCAAGTCTGGCTGTCCCCATTCGGTGCGGGGCACCTGGTAATCTTCTTGTGCCACACTACTGAGTGTCAGCATGCTGAAGGCACAAAACCCAATTATCTTTTTCATGCACATCAAGCCAGGCCTATTCGTACTCGTCCCAGGCCATGCGCATCCAGTTTTCAGTGTTGGCATTGTTCGGCGCGTATCCATCTGCAGGCTCGGTGTCGATAAACTCATCGAACGATAATCCTTCTGCCTTGGCAGCTTTCAGTCGCGTACGAATGGTTAACAACATGGTTCGGTAGTCGAGCAAATCACCTCTTGATGATACCTGCCCGTGACCGGGAATTATCTGGGTGTCATTTTCTATCAGCGTGGCGATGTTCCAGGTTGCATCGATCATGCCGTCCAGTGTGCCGCCATTGTTACGATCGATAAATGGCAAGCCATAGCGCACAAACATATCGCCGGTATGAATTACATTGGCTTCGCGGAAGTAGATCTGTGCATCGCCGTCGGTGTGACCCGCCCCTGTGTTGACAATGTCGATTGTGTTGCCATTGAAATAGAAGCGCATGGCATCGAAGAAGGTAATCTTCGGCAGACCCACATCATCATAAGCTTCCTGCAATCGTCCGCTGGCCAGCACCTGGTCAGCTTCCATGCGCTTGCGGCTGTTGTCCTGGGCGACGATGTAAGCGCCTGCACGACCAAAATTTTCATTGCCGTCGGTGTGGTCATAGTGGAAATGGGTATTGACGACAAAGTCCACCGGATCGTTGCTTAGCTCGGCGATGGCTGCTTCGATCTTGTCGGTGAGGGGCGCAAACTGATCGTCCACGATGAAGGTGCCATCGGCGCCAACAGACACCCCGATATTGCCACCGCTACCCTGCATCATGTAGATGCCATCGGTGACTTCGATGGTGCTGATTTCGATGTTGTCGAAGTCCTGGCCTGCAGCACCGCCAGCAAACAATAGTGCAAGACCAAAGGCTGCAATCAGCCTGGCAAATGTAGAGTGTTTATTTGAATAATCCATGCGCTCTTCGATTGTTGATCGGTAATGAACGACTCAGGAACTGAGCCGTTCATATTCACTGTTAAAGATCAGGCGAGAACTTCCCTGAATACCTTAACCGCAACTTCCATCTCTTCCATGCTGCCCAGAGAGATGCGGCAGTGAGAGTGTTGCAGTGGTGGAAAATCACGTCCCACGATAACTTTGTGGGGCGTACATAGATTTCTTACTTCGCTCGCCGGGCGACGCATATTCGGAAAAATGTGATTGGTGTGAGACTCCGGTGTGTCATAACCCAGATCGGCGAGGGCACCGACTACGAAGTTGCGCACACGGGTATTCTCTTCCCGCTCCCACTCCAGGTGCTCCCGGTCTTCGAAGGCTGCCAGCGCGGCAACTGCACCCAGCATGGAAACATCTCCCATACCCCATGCGCCGCGCATGGCCTGAAGAACTTCCGGGTCTCCAAGTGCATAGCCGATGCGCATACCTGCGAGACCGTGTGCCTTGGAGAATGAGCGGGTGATAAACACATTCTTGTTCGCCTTCACCTGCGGCAAGGCTGTCTTCATCTTCGCTGGATCGGCGTAGTCGATATAGGCCTCGTCCAGGTGAATCATGGTGTCCGGAGACTCTCTGAGAATTGCATTGATGGTGGACGCGATGGTCTCAGGGCTGTGCACCGTGCCTGATGGATTGTTTGGATTACAGATATAGACCAGGCCCGCCCCCTTGGACACTGCAACCATGCCGGGGAGATCCAGTTTGCCATGGGCATCCAGGGGAATCTGCTTGATAGGCACACCAATCTGGCGCGCTGTTTGTTCGCTCGTTGAAAACGTCGGGCCCGCCGTAACCAGGGGCTTGTCGGCGTCACAGTACGCACGCACGGCTCCCTGCAACAACCAGGTAGAACCGGAAGCCAGGAGAACATGGCTGCGTGGCAAATCGTAATAGGAAGCCAGGGTATCCTGCAGCTCGGGCACGAAGTCAGGTGCATAACCACGACCGACGCGCATATTGGTGAACTTGTGAATCGCTTCCAGGGTCTTCGCGCCTGGTCCGCGGCCGGATTCATTCTGGTTCAGGTGTATTTCACCCCCGTCATAGACCCCTTTGATATGGGCTGCCCGGGTCTGGGCGAAGGCTGGAGTAGTGATCAGGGAAGTGCCGCCAATCAGGCCGGCTGCTGTGCCGAAACCCGCAGATTTGACGAAACCGCGACGTGTTATTTTCATTCTAATCCTCCTGGCCCGGGTAGGCCGGATCCATGGTTCGGTGGTATAAGACGCGATGGCTTCATCATAGCGCCGGGAGGGGGGAAATTCTACGGAAAACAACGCTTTCTGGGGCCTATTTTGTTTTTGATTGGGGGGTCAAAAGCCGCTCTATTCCAGCCTTCTGTTGGGGCCTGAAACCACCGGGTCAGTGAAGGTGCAGCTACACAGGTGATTCACGCAACACGTCCCCATAAAGATCTTCCTTGCACTTGGGACAGATGCCATGACTGACCAACGTAGAATCCTGTTTTGACTCAATATACTGCTCGACGGTCATCCAGTTACCCTGCTCATCGCGGGTGCATTTACAGTTGGCACACATGGGCACGATGGTTTCCAGGTCCTCTACCCTGCTCTCCAGCTCGAAATTATGCTTCATATGTGTGAGCCGCGTTCTCTGCAGCCAATAGCCTACTCCCGCAGCGGCAAAGGCAAGCACAAGAGTAACCAGGTAGGGCGCTGTGGTAATCTGCTCGCCGACCACGACTCCCCAAACCACGAGGGCTATGGCCTGGCTGATCAGCAGGTGTAGCAGAGTGAAGAACAATAGACTGATAGCAAAGATCACCGAGCAAAGAATCAGCGTAGCGGGCGTTCCATCGAAAAACACGATGATCGACGGCCTGAACGCCACACCGACAAAACAGAGAAACAGGAACGCCTTGGCATCTGCGGCGCGCAACCATTTCATGCTGGAGACCAGAAAGGCGACGGCAAGAATCCCCGCGCTACTCAGGTCCAGTATCAGCAACCAGGTTGGCGGCTGGAAATCGCTGAACACAACGTCACGGGAAATCGAGAACAGCAGAAACACACCAAGACTCACCAATGATATTGGCAAGTAGGTCAGCTGGATGTCATCCAGATAATTTTTCCAGT
This sequence comes from uncultured Pseudohongiella sp., assembly GCA_964438455.1. Taxonomy (GTDB): domain Bacteria; phylum Pseudomonadota; class Gammaproteobacteria; order Pseudomonadales; family Pseudohongiellaceae; genus UBA9145. Next base: position 9,542 of record CAYTLI010000040.1, on the reverse strand, counting down.
TTTTCACAGCCATTCGTAAACTACTTTGAGTGATGGTTTTGAATTGGCTCTGCCGGTGAATCTGCCTTGTAGTTTTCTCACATTTTTCGTGATCAAACCACCATTTCAGCGCAAGATGGATAAGAGACTACAGCGGAAGGTGGATAAGAGACTTCAGCGCCACATGGATGAAAGCCACCAGATGACTGGGGCTCACCCAGCCACTATACTCAAGTCATTCTCCTGCAATGACTCCAGCCCATAACCAAGAGCAAGAGGCAAACTATGCTGAACTGGCTGGTGAGCTACTTCACCAAACAGGGCACGATCCCGGCTAGTACCAGTGAATCTTTCCGGGTCAATATACTGGTCGGTTCCTGCATCACTACCTCCCTGTTGGTAGTTCCGTTTCTGCTGTACTGGGGTGGCCAGACCGAGCTGCAGGGCGCGCAGTTTTACCTGTTATTGATTCTGCTGGCGGCACTCGTCACAACACCATTTTTGTATCGGGGAACCGGTTCGGTGATCATTTCCGGTTTGTTCGTCAACGCCATCTCGGTGCTGGTTCTGATCATCTTCACCTGGATCGATGGCGGTCTCTTCTCTACCGCATTGGTGTGGTATTCGATTCTTCCACTCTTCGCCGGCTTCTACGCGGGTTTGCGCTATGCCTTCATCGTTATCGGCATATTGCTGTCCAGCCTGGTCATCATGTATTTCTCTCACCAGGCCGGACTGGTACCCGAGCAGACCATTAGCGGCTATCCGATGATGATGCTGTATTTTGGCAGCGCACTGGCGGTAACGATTCTGGCACTGGTGATAACTCATAGTTTCGTGCGCTGGTCAGAGGCGGTGCAGAACGACCTCATCCGTGCCAATGATGCAAAGAACGAATTTCTTTCAGGCATCTCCCATGAACTACGCACACCGCTCAACTCGATACTCGGTTTCTCTGAAGTGTTGAACGAGGGTTACGCCGGCGAGTTGTCGGAGAAACAGGCACTCTATACAGATCACATACACGCGAGTGGCAAACACCTGTTACACCTGGTCGATGATCTACTCGATATCACCAAGATTGATGCGGGCTCGATGGAGTTCCAGCCCAGTTCTGTCAATGTGTCAGAGCTGATCAACTCCAGCGTGGAAATGTTGCGAGGCTCTGCGTTGAAGAAAAACATTGCGATGCAAACCGAGATAGATGTGAATCTCGATAATGGCAGCATCGTGCTGGATGAAATCAAGGTCAGGCAGGTGCTGATTAACTTGCTTGGCAACGCAATCAAGTTCAGTCCTCCCTCCAGCGTGGTTACTCTGCGTGCCGCTATCGATGAAGACAATCTTGTGCTGGAGGTGATCGATTCAGGTCCTGGTGTGCCCGAGAAGTATCATAAGACTGTGTTCGAACGCTTCTTTCAATTGAACCGGGATTGCGACAACAAGGATCCGGGCACCGGGCTCGGCCTCACCATTTGTAAACATTTCGTTGACATGCACGGCGGCTACATCTACCTCAAGGAATCGATCAAGGGTGCGCATTTTGTTTGCGAACTGCCCACAGGGATCGAACCGGTAGCAACTCACTGATAGTAAAAGGAGCCTGTAATGAAAATAGTTAAAATCATCTTGCAGATCCTCGGTATCCTGGTGCTGATTCCAGCTGTTGCCATGGCTACCCTGCGTTTTGAGAAAAGCGATGGAGACGGGCCGTCGATTATCTTTCCGGGCGGCGCACTGGTATCCGGCGAACTACACACTGGCCCGGAGCCTGACTGGAGTTTCACTGCCGACGTCGACACCATTGAGCTTGAACTGGATGATGCCGATACATCCCGGCTGATCTGGATCATGGATGCTGAAGGCAGAGCCTTCATCGCCTCGGGTTACATGGACAACTTTCTCGGTCGTCTTTGGAAACACTGGGCCGTCGATGTTGATGCAGGTGCCGATCTGGCAGTAGTCCGCATAGGCGACACCCGCTATGAACGTCGCCTGGTGCGCATCCGCAAAGGTGACATCCTCGATGGTGTGGCTGCGAGCCTGATTCGAAAATATGCAGGAGGCAATGTGACTCCGCAGGGGATCGCCGGCATGCGAGCAGCCATCGAGTCCGGATCCACCTGGATCTTTGAACTGGCACCGCGGAGCTAGCAAGATGAAAGCAAAGACTTATCTGATTACTTGTGTTGCCGTCGCCGCCGCCACCGTGCTGGGAATCCTGTTCGTACCCGGGATCGCCGAGATATTCGAGACCGTACTACTGGTCTTCCTGATGACCAACGCACGCTGAAAACAGGGCGAGTTTTCAGGCGCAGAAACCGGCCTGAAATCTAGGCTGCCTTCTCTGTGGTCGGACTGGTTGCGGATTCTGGAACACCGCTACTGCCTGTTGCGCTACCCAGAAATTGCAGGACGCCATCTTCAACCGGGCCGTGCCGCAACAACTTTTTGTCCAGAAGATAATTCTGGGTGTTCTGCCAGGGAGCATGGTCTCCCTGCTGCGGCAACAGATGAAAAGCGCGCTTGAAGTAACCGGGATTAAAATCAGTCACCCAGTCCTGGCGTGCCATATTATTATCGGACTCGCTGAGCACCGGTACCACCATCCTGGTGCCGGTTGCATCCATCTTGTTCAACAAACCACAGACAAACATGGAGTTGAGGTCGGCGCGCAGCGTCCATGATGCATTGATATAACCGAAAGTCTGGATCAGGTTAGGCACATCGGAAAACATCATGCCCTGGTACATCAGGTGATCATGAAAGCGAATCTCTTCGCCGTCCAGTGCAAAGCGAACACCTCCCAGAACTTCCAGTTTTAGTCCGGTGGCAGTCACCAAAATATCGCATTCCACCACAGAGCCGTCGTCGAGCCTGACGCCCTGGGGTTCGATCTTGTCGATTTGAGCCGTGCGCACTTCCGCCTTCCCTGAGTTCAGCGCGTGAAACAAGTCCGAATCCGGTACCAGGCACAGTCGCTGTGTCCAGGGGTCATACTTTGGCGTGAAGTGAGTGTCGACATCGATGTCGTCATTCAACGCCTTGCGCACACGTTTGAGAATATACTCTTTCATCTTCTCGGGACTATTGCGCGCTCGCTTGTAGATGTAGTTCTGGAAACGAACATTGCGCCAACGGGTAATGCCATAAGCCCAGGAGGCGGGCAAGAACTTGCGCAGGAAGTTGGCGAAGCGATCCTTGCCAGGCATGGACACTATATAAGTCGGTGAACGTTGAATCATGGTGATCCGTTCAACGTCATCAGCCATGGCCGGTACGATAGTGACCGCGGTTGCACCACTACCGATGACTGCGACTTTCTTGCCTTTGTAGTCCAGGTCTTGCGGCCAGTGCTGGGGATGTACAAGCCTGCCTGCAAATGACTCCAGCCCCGGCAAATCAGGCGTATAACCAGCAGCGTATTGATAGTAGCCGCTGCACATGAATAAGAGTCGGCAGGAGTGGCTGGATGATACGCCGCTTGCGTCATGGGTCGTTACTGTCCAGGTGGCGGAGTCTGAATGCCAGTCGGCAGCGATGACCCTGGCGCCAAACTGGATGTGACGTTCCACATCGTATTCCGCAACTGCTTCCTTCAGATACGCGAGAATCGATGGACCATCGGCCAGGGCTTTTGGATTGGTCCAGGGCTTGAACGCAAATCCGAAGGTATGCATATCACTGTCAGAGCGAATGCCAGGATAGCGAAACAGATCCCAGGTGCCACCGATGTTGTCGCGCGCTTCCAGAATTCGGAATGTTTTGCCCGGACAATGCTGTTTAAGATGGCAGGCCGCGGAGATACCGGATATACCTGCGCCAACTATAAGCACGTCCACTGGTTCTGTTGCTGTCGTCATTCGCTGTTACTCATCTTACTTCTGTTATTTCTGATGACTCGCCATTACTGACCTGGGGAACCGGTGTAAAGCGCTGCACCCTTCGACCTTCCTGTTCCGCCACATAGAGATTGCCCCGGGAGTCAACGCCGATTCCATGGGGTAACTCAAACTGACCTGGATAACGCCCTGGCCCCATACCAATGGAAGCAACCGGCGTTCCACTATCACGCTCAATCACTTCAACCCTGACGCTGTTCTGGTTGACCACATAGAGGTAACGCTGCTCAGGGTCAGCGGAAAAATCCAGCACCACAGCGGAGCCGCGTCCACCACTGGCCCGATCCTGAACCGGACTCATCGGTGAAAAGCTCATGGGCAACTGTTTTTGCAGCTTGCCGAACCTGTCAAATACCTGGATACGATCGGCACGACGATCACAGACATAAACCAGGCCATCGTTGGACAAGCGCAGGCAATGGGGAAGCTCAATGATCTCGTTCTCACCCGGGTCCCTATGCAGGCGCCACTGACGAAGAAAGCGACCATCAGCATTGATCACCGCGATGCGTGTGTTGCCTCCGGGTAACTCACCATCTGCCACATAGATGTCACCGTTGGCAGGATCAACATCAATAGCAGCGGGCAGGAAAAACTGCGCACTGTCAGAATTCAGTGGATCACCACGACGACTGCCATCACTGGAATCGTAAATAGAGCGTTCACCAATCTGTTGCAGTAAGCGAGAACCATCGGGTGTATATTTCTGCACATACCCGGTAGCAGCAGCAACAATCCAGACATTGCCGGCCGTGTCCACGTGGCAATCATGCAGTCGGCCACCAAGCAAGGCCGGGTCGCCCCATCCGCGCACCACCTTGCCCGCCGGATCCAGTTCGATCACTGGTGGCGCCAGCCGGGCCCCATCCAGATCCTCTTCCACCACGTTTTGCCTGTTTAGCAGGAAGACGTGATCACGACTGTCGATGCACATGCCGCCGATGCCACCGGTTAACCAGTTATCAGCCAGCGGGATTTGGGGCCAATCCACGTCCAGGCGATATTCTGGGAAGCCCTGGGAGTATGCGGGTACGGCAATTGCCAGCGGCAGCAAAAAGGTCAGCAGATTTCGGCTGCAGAAACGCAGCTGGAGGCAAATATTTAGAAGTCGAATCATGGGGTCGATTCTCTAATCTGAGCGTCGGGGCTGGCAAGCGCTTTTTCCCTGCAGGCTACATTTCTGCAGCCATATTGACCCATGGATTGCTGCAGTACGTAGTATGAGAAACGATATAGAATAGATGTGATGCGGGCCATTGGCGGCGGCGCATCATTGAGGGAAAATTGTGCAGTGCGAACCGCATCAATTTCTCTCAATGGAAACCTGTTACATTTGACTCGCCAGAAGCAGGCCAGGTAAACGAAGCTCGATGAAATGCCAGAACCATCCAAGCGCTCCCGCGATCGAGAATTGTGCCCGTTGTGAAATCCCGCTCTGTGGCATGTGCGCAAACTTCACCGGCGATGAAGTGCTGTGTGAGGCCTGCGTCGAAATCCGTGAAAACGAGAAATCTGTCGCCAAGAAGACAGAATCGCTGCACAGACCCGAACCACTGGCGGTTACAATGGATGATGAGGATGAAGGCAAGAAGCCTGCTCGCAAGAAAGGACCCAAGCCCGAGGTAATCCAGGTCAGTATCATTGCGATTTGTGCAGTCGTTTTAATTGCGCGTGCCACTCTGTTCGGTGGCAGCAACGATCAACCTGTCGATACCAACCAGGAAAACCTGGCGCAGATGCAGATGCTTTCCTCCCTGGCCCAGTGCATGGTGCTGTTTCAACAGATTGGTGAGTCGCTGGCCGCCGGTGATCTTCCAGACCGCAACACTACCTGTCCGGGTAGCAACCAACCCCTGGTAATAAGGCAAACCGCAGATGATGTACTGGTTGAACATCCCGAGCCCGATCTCTTCGGTTACGCGGGAATCGTAGTGTCGCGCAGTAATCCCGTGCCCCGCATCGTACAGTAAGCGCTCCTCCACAGGCGGCCTGTTCGCTTGTACCAACCAGCAGACCGCAATACACTAGTCAGATACTGACCAGGTTCCCCTGCCCTGGTACAAATTCGCGCCGGCACGGCAATCAGCAGCCAGCCCAAGGAGAACAAGACATGCGCGTCATCTCGATTCTGATCTTTCTGCTTCCCGCATTTGCGGCGGCACAGATCACTCCCGAAGAGATATCGGTAGAAACCATGGATTCGCCTGGCAGCAACTGGTTCATTTCCAAGACCGGTAACGGTGCCTACATATTTGACGCGGAGTCTGGTGAGATGCAGGGCCTGCTCTCCCTGTCACGACGCACCCCTGCTGTTACCCCCTACGCACCAAGGGAAGAGTTTTATGCTGCAGAATCGTTCATGGCGCGGGAAGTTCGCGGTGAGCGTACCGATCTCGTTGCCATCTACGACTTTGATAATTTGAGCCCGATCGCAGAGATCGTCATTCCAAATCATATGGCCAGGCTCCAGGTGCGTCGTCACCTCGGCCTGATGAATGATGGGCGCCATCTGGCGGTATTGAACATGAATCCCGGCCATTCTGTTTCTATCGTTGACGTGGAAGACCGGGTGTTTATCTATGAGATCTCTACACCGGGTTGTGCAGTGATCATGCCTGTCGCCGACAGCGACTTCCTGCAGGTTTGCGGCGATGGCACCCTGCAGCTCATCCAGCTCGATCTCAGTGGCTTCGAAGAGAACAGAGTGCGCAGCGATGTGTTCTTTGACGTTATAGAAGATGCTGTGTTCGACCGGGCAACCCCGAGTGCCGATGGCTGGATCCTGATCACTCACGCCGGCATGGTGTTTGAGGTGAGTACCGATGACGACGAAATCCTGATCGAAGATGGCTGGAGCGTTGTGCAGGAAGGTGAAGAGTCATGGCGCCCCGGTGGTGAAGAGTTTATCTCTGCGCACCAGGAATATGGATTGTTATATGTGGGCATGCACGAGGGCGAAGTCGACACTCATCATGAGGAAGCAGAAGAAGTCTGGGTATACGACCTGGCCACTGGCACCCGAATACACAGGCTTGAGCTGGAAGGTACAGCGCAATCACTGATGGTGACCCAGGAAGAAAATCCGAAGTTATTGCTCAATGGTTCGGAAGGTGGAATCGACGTTTACGATGCCATCAGTTTCAAGTTTGAACGCAACATCGTCACACCCAACCCTTCGCACTTTGAGGATTTCTAGACGCTCATGACTATCGATGCCGTCATTGAGTTATTGGTCAGGTTGCTGTTTGCAATGCTGCTGCTGGGCGCTTCGCTGCACAAATTTTCTGATCGCGCAAGCTTCAGTGGCGTGCTCGCGGCCTATCGACTGTTTCCTGCCAGCATGCTTTCCCTGTTGGCGATCAAGATTCCGATTATCGAGATGATCCTGGGCCTGGCCTGGCTTAGCGGCATTCAGCTCACATTTGTGGCCCTGGCCAGTGCAATGTTAATGGCTGCTTACACAGTCGCTATTGCTATCAACCTGTGGCGAGGCAATGTGGATATTGATTGCGGCTGTGGATTCGGTAACAGCAAGAGCCGGGCAACCAGCTATCAACGCCTGTCCGCGGGGCTGCTTTATCGAAATGGGGCGCTCATAGGCCTGGCATTGCTCGCCCTACTACCATCCAATGAACGATTGTTAGGAATTCTGGACTATGCCACCGTTGCCCTGGCCTGTTGCGGACTGATGCTGGGATACGCTGCTTTCAATCAATTGCTTGCCAACAAGCAGGTAATCGATAGCTGGCGCATACCCCTGATTCAGGATTCTTTAGCACAAGGAGAGAACGCTGATGCCTGAAGCGCTGTTACTCTCCAATATTATTCTCTGGTTCGTTGTCATTATCCTGGCCCTGCTGGTGTTTGCCCTGACACGTCAGGTCGGCATCCTGCATGAGAGAGTTGCCCCTGCAGGCGCACTGCAGCCAACCCATGGGCCCAAGACAGGAGAGCTCACCGAGGCCATGTCTGTGCGGGCACTGGATGGTTCCGACGTGACAATCGGCGGACAACAAGTCGAAGGTCTGGCAACTTTCGTGCTGTTTATTTCTCCGACCTGCCCGGTGTGCAAGTCACTGGTACCTACCGCACAGTCGCTGGTCAATTCTGAACGCAAGCGTATGCAACTTGTCTTCGCCAGCGACGGTGCCGAGACTGAGGCGGATCTTCAACAACACCGGGACTATGTGAAGGCGCTTGCGATAGAGAGCTACCCATACATCATTTCCCAGGCACTGGGCATGACTTACCAGGTCAGCAAGCTGCCCTTCGCCCTGCTCATCGGCGCGGATGGTACCTTGCAGAGTAAAGGACTGGTAAACACACGCGAACATATGGAAAGCCTGATCGAATCCATGGACAGCGGAATCGGTACAGTGCAGGAATTCGTTGGCAAAATTCAAACTGAAAACGCAATGGAACAAACCCCATGATGCTCGACAGAATAGTTGATCGAACCTATTACTGGGTCGACGAGAAGGCGCGCGCAACCAGTCTTGCGCTGGCACGCAGGCTTTCTCGCCGGAGTTTTCTCTCCCGGCTTGGCATGTTTATCGCTGGTGCAGCTTCTTTCCCTTTGTTGCCGGTGGCTCGCTCCTTCGCACAGGATTCGATCCAGGAGGTTGGCGACCCACAAAGTTGTGAGTACTGGCGTTACTGCGCTATGAGCGGCACGCTGTGTAGTTGCTGTGGTGGTTCTCATACCTCCTGCCCTCCAGGTGCCCAGCCGTCACCAATCACATGGGTCGGTACCTGCCGCAATCCTGTCGATGGTCGTGACTATCTGATGTCCTATAACGATTGCTGCGGCAAGGCTGTTTGCTCGCGCTGTGGCTGTCATAACACAGAAGGTGACAAGCCCGTCTACTTTAATAGCAACAGCAATACAGTACTGTGGTGTTTTGGAACCGAGGACACCAGCTATCACTGTACCGTTTCCCTGGTATTGGGAGCCGCTGACGAGTAGCAGGCATGCGTGGCTTACTATTATTCTGCGCCCTCTTCGGGTTTTCCCTGTCAGCAAACGCGGTAACTCCGCGCACTAACTACCTGCTCTACTGCAGTGGCTGTCACCTGGTAAATGGTGAAGGCAACCATCCGAATGTACCCACCCTGCATGGCGAACTCGGGCGCATGATGACGGTACCAGCAATGCGTGAATATCTGGTGCGCATACCCGGTGCGTCTCAGGCGCCAATAAGCGACGATGAGTTAACCGAGGTCATCAACTGGGTGTTGCAACAGTGGAATAGTGAAACCCTGCCCAATGGTTTTGAAGCGCTGTCCCTGGAAGAAGTCGCACAAGCGCGGAAAAATATTCTTGCCGACCCGCTTCGCTATCGCATAGAAAACTGGAAAGACTACAGCGATTAGATCGGTCTGACTCATACTGACGATATCCTGGCCGATACTCTCTGTACTTTACGTTCTCCAGCTTGCAGTTTTTGAATTCTGTTGTGAATTAGGGCAAAGTCTGCCCGAACAGATCTGTCAAATTACACCCCATGTCTATCGCCTACAGCATTGCCCGCGCCAGCATGACCTCCGTGTACAATACCTTTGTACACACACCTTCGGTGCTGAAAGCGCAAGAGTACTTTCCTGGTGGCAAGGATTTTGTCGACAACTGGGAAATTCTACGCCAGGAAGCGCTGGCATTGA
>CAYTLI010000039.1:0-17769 GCA_964438455.1 uncultured Pseudohongiella sp. | reverse complement strand
GATGTTTCGCTTCGGCATTGAAGGCGAAAAGCAATTCGTTATCCTCACCGCGGGCAATCTGGCAACCACCCAGGCGACCATCGCCAAGATCAAGAGTGATATCAAACAGCATGCTGCCGAGAATCTGCTGGCGCTGAACAGCATTGAAGAAGCTGCAGATTACATTGGCGATATCAGTCGCGAACAGCAAGAGAAACGAGCTGTCGAAGGCAAGAATTTCGAAGCCAGCTTTATCATCGGCGGACAGATTCGTAACAATCATCATGAGGTGATCCTGGTCTATCCGGAGGGCAACCACATCACCACCTCCAAAGACACGAATTACCTGCAAATCGGTGAAAGCAAATACGGCAAGCCAATCCTCGACAGAATCCTTACACCGGAGCTGAATCTGGATACCTGCGCCCTCTGCGCCCTGGTTTCCATGGATTCAACCATGCGTAGTAACCTCAGTGTTGGCCCACCTGTTGAGCTGCTCATCATCAAGAAAGACGAATTGAGCATGCAGAAACCGCTGCGATTCGATGAAGACAGCGATTTCCTCAGGGATCTGAAGCGTAACTGGGACGAGCGGCTGAAAGAGGCATTCAGGGAGATGCCACCACTAGCCTGGGTGGCTAACTGGGATAAATCAGAGCGTGGACAAAACGAAGCTTAGCCTGCGTACCTGACGAAAGCGTAAACGGATAAGCATCTTCCAGCCCCATACTCCTGTTCAACGCATTCAGCATCATCGATAAATCCGACCACTTGCTCATCAACTCGTCGATATCATCGAAGTGAGTTGAACCTTGCTGCATGTGATACACACTTGCTGTCTCCAGCGTGTCTACCATGTGCAGGTAATGCGCCCAAACTTCCGCCCAGTCCTCCAGAGGATGAGCCTGGGCATAGTGACTGATCAGATCCGGATCCCTGATCATTGTGTTCTTGTTCGTATAATAGTTTTCCAGCGCTGCACCGTAGTCTTCACGCTCGTCTCCAAACAGATCGCGGAACTGATCGATATTACCGTTCTGCTCAACCAGCTGATGGAAATAGTAGTGCCCGCTCTCGTGACGGAAGTGTCCAAGCAGGGTTCGGTATAACTCGCCGGTGTATTGCCGCGTGATTTCCCTGCTCACCTCATCCGCTTCAGTGATATTGATGGTAATCAGCCCGTTATCGTGGCCAGTATTAACATGCTCTTCGTAAACCCCGGGATTGGTGCGCTTGTCTTCGATAAATTCAAACGCCAGACCACCCGCATCGTCCTGTTTCCCTATGACGGGCAGATGCAGAGAAAGCAATGAATAGATCAGGCGCCGCTTGGCGTGCTCCAGGCTCTTCCACCAGCGTCGCCGATCTGGTATCCACAGATTTGGAATGGTGTGATTGAGACTGCAGGAGACGCAGTAGTCATGCTCCGGATTATTCACAATCCAGTTGCAGACATCGTATTCAATGCCATTCTTGCAGAGTTTGCGCTCCGCAACAGGACCCATTGTGAAGGTGTCGGGATCGAATCCAACCGGCTCATTGCATTGCAGGCAGAGGGTGTTCTCGAAGAACAGGGTTTGCCCGCAACTACACTGGAAGTTCTTCATTTATGTTTTTACTTGCGCGGCAGAAACCAGGCTTCAGAGATGCGGAAGTGTACAGTGGCGATTTCTTTCTGCACATTGTCCAGGTACTTCAGCAGGCCCCGACGCAATAGCTTGTCGATATCTGCGTCGCGCAACAGGCGGCGTGTTTTATCTACCTGCCACTTTACCTTCGAATGGTTTGGCAATTTGTGCAGGACCTTGGTCAAGGTGGTCAGGTTGTGGGCGGTTGCCCGGGGGAACTGCTCATCCTGCAACAGGAAGCGGACAACTTCGCTCGCCTTGACTCTTTCCCGCACGTGCTGGCGATACATCTGGTAAGCACTCTGTGAACGCAGTACGTTCATCCACAGAATGTTTTCATAAGGCTCTCTGGCATCTGCGTCCGCATCCTCGACTTCCAGTTCCGGCAGCAGCTTGCTGGAGCCCACATCGACGATTCGGGTAGTCATATCTGCACGCTCTAGTCCGCGGCCCAGACGGATGAAGCTGTACGCTGCATCCCTGCTCATGGAACCCGCAAGCAGACCCCAGATTTGTTGGCAGTCTGCGACAACCTCATCCAGTAATTCATTGCGCGTACTGCGAGAAACTCCAGCATCCACGTGATCCCGGAATCGGTAGTAGAGATTATTGATCAGCTCAAAGGCTTCTGTGGGCATGATCTCTCGGGTAGTGCGGGCGTTTTCCCGACCAAAGGCAAGCATGTCTAGAATGGAGGCGCCATTGTGGTCCGCCAGCAGAAACTTCATCACATTGCGTTCGCTGGGCTGCTTGTACTGCTCATTGAAAACCTTCTCGTTGCCGGTAATCTGGATCAGGGTATGCCAGCCAAGCTTGGTTCCCTGGGGCAGATCCATCAACAGGGCGGAGAACACACTTAATAAACGCGCGGTATTCTCGGCGCGTTCTATGTAACGCGCCTGCCAATAAACCCTCTCTGCGACTCTGGATAACAGCATATTCCTGGTTTCCTAGAAGTCCTCGACAATCCAGGTGTCTTTACTGCCCCCACCCTGTGAAGAGTTAACCACATAGGATCCCTTCACCATGGCGACTCGCGTCAGCCCGCCGGGCGTCACATAACTGTTCGCACCCTGCAGTATGAACGGGCGCAGATCCACGTGTCTGGGCTCGACAGATCGTTCGCCCAGGATAGGAACCGTAGACAATGATATGAGTGGTTGCGCCATGTAGTTTCGCGGATTGGCCTTAATAAGCCGGGTAAACTCGGCCAGTTGTTTCTTGCTTGCCTGCGGCCCGATCAACATGCCGTAGCCACCCGATTCGTTAGCTGGTTTTACTACCAGTTTGTCCAGGTTCTTCAGCACGTGGTCCCGTTGCGCCTTGTCGATGCACATATAGCTGGGCACGTTTGGCAGTATAGGATCCTCATCAAGGTAGTACTTGATGATCTTGGGTACATAGGTGTAGATGATCTTGTCGTCGGCAACACCAGCTCCCGGCGCGTTGGCCAGGGCGACATTGCCTTTCACCCAGGCGTTGAATAATCCTCTGACGCCCAACACCGAATCCTTGTTGAACACCGATGGGTCCAGGAACATGTCATCGATGCGACGATAGATAACATCCACCGGCGCCAGTCCATCGATGGTGCGCATAAAAACCTTGTCGTTCTCGACAACCAGGTCTCCGCCCTCAACCAGTTCAGCACCCATTCTCTGGGCAAGGAAAGAATGCTCAAAGTAGGCGGAGTTAAACACGCCTGGCGTAAGCACCACGACTTCAGGATACTTCACCTGTCGCGGCGAAAGAGATGCCAGCATGTCGAACAGTTCGGTAGAGTAATCGGTGACCGGGCGAATCTTGTAGTTGCTTTCGAACAGTTCGGGGAAAACGCGCTTGGTAACGCGGCGATTTTCCAGCATGTAGGAGACACCGGAAGGCACCCTGAGGTTATCTTCCAGCACATAAAATTGACCATCACCATCCTTGATCAGGTCAGTACCGCATATATTCGCCCAGGTGTTGTAACGGGGCTTGATACCCACGCACTGTTTGCGGAAGTTACCTGAATCATAGATCAGGTCTTTCGGCACCAGTTTGTCTTTCAGAATCTTCTGGTCGTTATAGATGTCATGAATGAAGCAGTTGAGTGCCCGCAGACGCTGCTCCAGACCTTTGCTTGTATGATCCCATTCTGAAGCTGCTATCAGCCTGGGGATGATATCCATGGGCCATTGACGATCGATATTCCCGGCATCGCTGTATACCGTGAAAGAGATGCCCATGGTTTTGATTGCGAGGTCAGCTGCAGTTTTCTTTTGCAGCAAATCTTCATGATTGAGCGAGTTCAGATAGCTGGCGAGGCGGCGCGCTGGCTTGCGGGCGTATCCGGGACTACTGATCAATTCATCAAAGAATGGACCCGACTTGTAGGTTTTCCAATTGACTCGCATAAAGAGAACTCTTGTTCTGGAGCCCGGATAACATACCTTACTCAGGGTACATTATCAAAGCGTCAGGTCGCACACTAAACTGCCTGCCTGATTGCAGATTCGCTAAATTGTCAGTGGCCAAAACACCAATAGCAGGGGTATCGCCACAGCCACGATGATTATCTCCAACGGCAGGCCCATGCGCCAGTAATCTCCGAAACGATAACCACCCGGCCCCATGATCAGTGCATTATTCTGGTGCCCAATGGGTGTCAGAAAGGCACAGGATGCACCAACTGCGATCGCCATCAGGAAAGTGTCGGGATTCAGGCCTAGCGCAAGCGCAATATTATAAGCAATGGGTGCCATCAGGATGGCGGTTGCCGCATTGTTCAGCACATCAGACACGGTCATGGTCACGATGAGCAACAGCGCCAGGATCAGGACCGGTGACAGGCCGCCAGCGACCGAGAGTATGCCATCGACCAACAAGTCGGTGGTGCCTGTTTGTTGCAGGGCGCTGCCCAGAGGGATCATTGCACCCAGTAGTACCACCACCGGCCAATCCACGCCATCGTAAAACTCCCGTACCGGAATAATGCGAGTGACAACCATGGCGACAGTGGCAATACCCAGCGCCAGCTGAATAGGAACAAGCCCCAGGGCTGTCGCAGCGATCGCCAGCACGAAGGTGATGAGTGCCGGTCGCGCCTTGGCGACTACCTTGGTATCGAATTCGCGCTCGGCCAATGGATAGCACTTCATCCTCGATACCGCGCTTTCAATATTGTCTTTCTCGCCATGGAGTAACAACACGTCACCACTCTCCAGCTCAAAATGTCGCAGCCGACTCTGGTGTGGCGTCCCGGAACGGGACACTGCCAGCAGGGTCACCCGATAGCGACGATTGAAATTCACATCTGCTGGCGTGCGCCCAGCCAAAGGAGAATTTGCGGTCACAACAACTTCCATTACCACGGTATCTTCCGAATGGGAGAATGCTTCTTTCTGATTCATGGCAGTATGCAGGGTCAGGTTTTCAGCCGCGGCAAACTCCTGCACGTCATCATGAGGCCCCTGGATCATGAGATAGTCACCGGCACTGATCTTGAATCGCCCGTCGGCAGGTGAATGTTCTACATCGCCACTGATCCTCGCGACCAGGTCGAGCTTCTTTTTATGTAGCATCTCCTTGAGTTTTGCAGTGCGCATTCCATTGATGGGAGAATCTTCGCTTACCCTGGTTTCAAACAGGTACTCGTCGATATCGAACAGATCCAGGCCCGCCGATTGTTTACGCACTTTCACCAGCCGCCAACCAAATAACAACATGAATAAAATGCCAACGAGAGCAATGCCACCACCAACAGGGGCGAAGTCAAACATGGTAAAGGCTTCACCGGTCACTTCCTGGCGATAACTGGCAATCAATATATTGGGCGGCGTACCAATAAGGGTGACCAAACCGCCCAGTATTGATCCGAAAGACAAAGGCATCAGGATAGTCGCCGGTGATCGCCCGGCTTTTGTGGCCGATTGGATTGCTACCGGCATTAGCAAAGCCAGAGCACCCACATTGTTCATGAACATGGACAGTATTGCCGCCACGAATGTCAGCACAGAGATATGCAACATCGGATGACTGGCAAATGGGTCAATCAGCCGATGGATATAGTCGACCCCACCAGATTTTGTCAGCCCATAGCTGACAATTAGCACCAGCACAACGGTGATCGTCGCCGGGCTACCGAAGCCACTAAAGATATCTTCCTGCGGCACCAGACCCAGAATGCTGGCAAGGAACAGCCCGCCCAGGGCGACAATGTCATAGCGAATACGCCCCCAGATCAGCATTACCAGAAGAGCCGCGAGAATCAACAGAAGGATCAGTTGATCAGGGGTCAAAGCTACCTCGCCTCAATGAGATCGAATTCGATTTCACCGACCTTATCAATGCCTGCCTTGATGTGATCACCAGGATGCACCGCAGAAACCCCTGCCGGCGTACCGGTAAAGATAATGTCGCCCGGTTTGAGCGTATAAAAAGAGGAAAGCTCGGCAATAATTTCTGCTATAGACCAGATCATGTCATTCAGATCCGCGTCCTGGCGCGTCTCACCATTGACCTGTAACCAGATTCTCCCTTGTGCGGGATGCTCCCCATTTAGAGGTGTTATCGCCGAGACTGGAGCCGACTCGTCAAATCCCTTGGCAGTGTCCCAGGGCTTGCCGCCCTTCTTGGCCGCAGCCTGCAAATCCCGTCGGGTGAAATCGATACCAACTGCATAGCCATAGACGCACTCTAATGCATCGCTGGTGGCGATGTCCTTGCCGCCAGCAGACAACGCTACGACCAACTCAACTTCGTAGTGCAGATTTTCCGTTGCCGATGGAAAGGCGACGTCTTTGTTTTCTGTCACGATGGCATTGGCAGGCTTGCTGAAGAAGACAGGTGGATTCTTTTTCGGATCTCCGCCCATCTCCCGCACATGATCACCATAATTTTGCCCGACGCAGTAAATTCGACGAACCGGAAACGAAGCATCAACACCGGAAACCGGAATCGAAGGAATCGCTTCGGGTGCGAATACAAATTTATGGTCCGGATCGCTCATCGCTGGCATCCCAGGGCTGCTGCCAAATCCTGTTGATTCAATCCTGACAGGCCCGGCAGGAGTTGTCGATCCAATTGGCTCTCTACCTGGCTTAGGTTCGCTGTCTGGTCACAATGGTTCGCGTGAATTGGCAGCTCGCTGGAGAATATAAACGTAGCTACCGATTCTCCATCACTAACCACTTTGAAGTAACTTGTCGGCAATTGTGAATCGCTCGTCGTCCCCGAGTAACTGTAGAGTGGGCCACTGATTACATGCAGCGTGCCAGTGTCCGCGGTCAGTTCATTGATCGCCTGATCCAGCCTGGACCAGCTTCCAAGGCGCAGGGACTGGGGTAATGGCGACATGTTGCTCAGGTAATTTAACTCTTCCACGTAAGGCGTACCGGCAAAGCTGGTCATGGGAGTCAACCGACCCTGATCACCGGTATCGAAACTTATTTCGTTAATACGATATTCCCTGTCCTGGGCGTCACTAAGGTCCGGTTGTACGAGCGCAGGACTGTCGCTCTCCTCCACGGCAAGCTCACTGCTACTGACCAGGTTATCCGCTTGCCAATAGCGAGGCAGCAACGACGCCACGCCAACAGAGTCTGGCAACACACGATAAGCAACCCATTCCGCCAATCCGGAATCGGGATCGATGGCCGCGGCATAGAGATGACGAACCACTACTTCGGTTTCCGGATGGGAAACATCAGGGCAAGCACCGAGGCAGTGGCTGATATAGACCGGTTGCGCCTGAACCGACGCTACCAGCAACAAGCTAGCCCATAGGATAAGGAATCGCCGCATGCACATCATCACATTCATTCATTACCGAGTCGTCCAGATGCACATCGAGTGCAGCCAGGGACTCCTCCAGTTGACTGGCTGTTCTGGCACCAATTATCGTCGATGCGACAAAATCGTGCTGCATACTCCAGGCTGTTGCCAGTGTTACCGGCGACATACCAGCTTTTGCGGCTATTTCCACATAGCGTTCGGTACTGGCGAGTGTGCCTTTGTTCAAGAATCGGTCCGCCATGGCCCGCTGCCGCGGTTCCGCCGCACTCTGGTAATCAGCAAAACGTGAATTCGACGGCACTTCGCCGCCATTGTATTTTCCACTTAATACACCACCTCCGATGGGCGAATAAGGCAGCAGGGAAACCTGCTCACGACGACAAACTGTCGCCAGTTCATCCAGGAAGCGACGATTCAGCAGGGAAAAATTATTCTGGATGGATTCAAAACGCGCCAACCCTTCATAGTCAGCAATGGTGTTGGCTTTGGTCAGGCCATAGGAATTTTCATTGGAAGTTCCCAGGTAGCGAACCTTGCCCGCTTCGACAAGTCGATCCAGTGCGACCATGGACTCCTCTATCGGAACCACCATGTCTGGCCAGTGCACCTGGTAGAGATCGATATAATCGATACCCATGCGACGCAAACTTCCTTCAACCGCTCGCTCTACATGATGCCGGTCGATGGCAGTTGATCCTTCCCTTATCGGCGGCACGAACCATCCGGATGCGGCCCCGGCCACCTTGGTCGCAATGATCAGGCCATCACGGGGCCTGGTTTTGATCCATTGACCGAAGATTTCTTCAGTTAGGCCGGCAAGCTCGGCGGTAGGTGGTACTGGATAGACTTCAGCTGTGTCATAAAAATTGATACCTCTCTCATAAGCGGTATCGAGAATCCTGAATGCTTCGCTTTTGTCACTCCACGTACCAAAACTCATGGTACCCATACATATTGGTGAGACCCGAAGCCCGCTCCTGCCTATATAACGATATTCCATTGTATGTCCTTATAATTTTTGTCTCGCCAATGTATCTACTGTTAAGCCAAAGGGGGACAACTGTCACCTAAGTAACCAGTACCACCACAGTAGCCGGGATCCTGAAGCTGGATGCGAATACCATCCGGGTCGGTGAAATAGAGTTCCGGTGTACCCCCCTCCGCACCACCCCGGTTCGGCATACGCATGCTAATCCAGTGCATTAGTGGGCCGGTATTGGCTGGATCTTCCCTGGCTACCAGGCCGTAATCGGTCAGGCTTGCCAGGATGGCATCAACATCGAAATTAGTCACCGAGAAACAGACATGATCGATACGCCCTGGCGCGCTTGGTTCAGCAGTCTCGCTGCCACCTACATACATGAGAAACTGCAGCCCGTCACCTACTCCAATTACTGGCGATCCTGGTCCCTGGTAAGCCTGGAAGGTTTTTCCAAAAGCGGTGGTATAAAAGGTATTGGCACGATCACGATTAGCCATGAAATTAGTGAAGTGGCTGAAGTCGATCAACTCAAACAATCCAGGGCCAGGCGCTTCTTCTACCCGACTGCAGGCGGCGCCCAGGAGGCCTCTGCCGCCGCAATGGGTTCCGCTGGTCAGGTGATAAACCACAGCTTCCGCATCCGCGAAAAAGAGCTCCCGGGTGCCACTGCGATTTTCAATCCAGGATCTCGCAGCCAGCGCCAGACCACTCTCATCCGCTTCCGGCACGGCGCCGGGCTCGATACCAAAAGCTACCAATTGTTGTTGCACAGTATCTGCGTCGAAATCTTCCACACTGAGACCAATGTGACTGAATCCAATCTCTGCTTCGCTGGCAGCAGGAGAAATTGAAAAGAATTGCGGCCCTTCACCAACTCGCAAGACTACCGATGGCCCCTTCCTGTCCTGGATTGGTGAGCCGAATAGATCCTGATAAAACCCCACAGAACGCTCAACATTGCGTACCTTGATATCAAAAGAATGAATCTTGCGTACCGCAACCGGCGTCGCATTCTGGGCTAGTGCGCGTGGAGCCAGCGCAAGCAATGGAGCAGATTGGAGTAGCTGCCGCCTGCTAAGGCCGAGGGGTGATCTGGGTTTATCGCTGAGTGAAGTGCTTTTTATTGTCATCATAGCTCCCGCGAGTCTGCGCCTGTGACACGGAAAAGCATCATAGCCAGAGCGAGACCTGATCGTCCAGTGAGCAAATGTGATGATTATTTACGTCGTGGAGGCAAGGCCTCTACCCGTCCTATCTCCTTCTGCCAGCTATCGAATCCACCGGCCATATGGGACACCTTATCCACACCCATGGTTTGCAGGGACTGGGCAGCCAATGCCGAACGCCAGCCTTTATTGCAGTAGAGAATCAGGGAGTCTGCATCGGCAAATTCTCGCCGATAGTACGGGCTATCCGGATCGATCCAGAACTCCAGCATACCGCGAGGCACATGCATGGCGCCGGGAATAGTGCCATCCCGCTGTAATTCCCGGATATCGCGCAAATCCACCAGCAACACGCCATCTTCCTGACTGCGCGCGTCGACTTCCTGCACGCTCAGCGTAGTAACAGAAGCCTCTGCTTCTTCAACCAGGGATTGCACACCGCGCTTGATCGTAACCATTGCTTAACTGCCTGCCAGCGAAAGAGATTGCCGGGCAAGTTAAACAAGATTCCGATGGATGGCAAATGTAATCTGCAGCGATGATTCGGTCGTGGTTCTGCCCGGGGTCAGCTGATTTTGCGACAACTGATTCGCCAATAGGGAAATACAACCGACCCATCGAGGCTTACCCACTCCCCCTTCCACTGGAAGCCTTCATCGTTAATATCGAAGAACGTGAGCCTGTTGATACCATCGATATCGGTACCGGGTGCTTTTTGCGCTTGCTCCAACTCGATTCGATCTTCCACGACGCCACCACTCCACACACCTGAACCATAAACCGGTGTCGAGAAGTAGGTGACATGCCACTGACCTGTTGCCGCATCGTACACACGGATGTTGCCATTGGTGGCGGCACCCGAACGTCCCGTATCCCTGATCGCATTACCATTCAGATAGTAATGGGCATCCCAGGTGCGAGAACCTGGATCCCATTCGCCACTGGCATTATTCAGACGCTCCTCACTGCAGTCATTGCGTCCAACCATAAAAGAAAATTGCTGTAATTCTGCAGGCGCATCAGGGTTGATCCGGCCAAAGGGATAGTCGACGCTTGGCTCATAGCTTGGCGCCCCCGGTCTTGGATCAGCCGATTGGCAACTCGCCAGCAACGCAGAACAGATCAGCAACAGGGATATTCTGGAGTTTGTAATCATTTTTCTTCACCCTCGAATGTCGATGTCTTTCGGACTCACCACAGGTACGACATTCTAGGAGCCCTCGCAGCGCCCGGCAGCCCGGTCAGGCGAAAGGGATAGAATCTGGATATTTTGCCCGGCACTGCCAGGGACCTGGTTCACAGGCTCGAGCGGTAACAGATGAACAAACTCAGTGATTCTGCTAGCCTAATCAACAGTTTCCTGGCAGGAGAGTAGAACGATGAATGAACAAGATTTCCAGTTGGTGCTCCGCGCCAAGCGCCAGATCGACCGGGAAGCCGCCATGCGTTCCTTCTTCTTTGTCGGCATCTGCTTCGTCGCCGGCCTCAGGTTTCTCGGTTTTGAGGTAGGCTTTCTCTATCCGCTGCTTTTCGTTGTGCTCTTTGTGTCCCTGGTTCTGAACTCAGATTTCATCGCCAACTTTGGCCTGGTATCCAAGCGCGATCTGGTCAAGCTCATCGAACGCCATATCCACAACGACCCAGAGACTCTCACTCGCTACTCAGAAATTAAAAGCCGCAGCTGACGGTCTGTTCTCGAATGGACGAAAATCGCAAACGCGCAATCCTGCTTGGGGTAGCTTTCCTGCTGCCGCTGATATTTATCCTCGTGGTGTTTGTCACCACCTATGTACCCGCGCAATCACTCAGCACAGATTTCAATTTTGTTTACGCTACCTGCACCGAAGGACGCTCACCTTACAGCTATTATTGCAGCAATCACCTGCAGAATCGTTACGATATCGAGAACGGGCGCCTTATCGAGAAAGACCTGCCTGCAGACCTGGATTCAGACAATGATGGTGTACCTGACCGGGACGAGAACTACCAAACGCGCCTGTTCATTCACGACACAGCACTCGACCTGAGCGAAGAGATCAGCCTGATCGAAGCACAAAGATTCAACCTCGAGGACCGGTTAACTTCTCCTGATGGTGTCTCTGTCGAATGGCAATATGCAAACGGCGGCAATTTCTTTCCCTTCGTGCGTTACTCTAACCGCTACGGCTACTACCTGACTCGCGGTAGTGCCAAGCGCGAACTTAACCTGGTTAACCAGTCACAGGTTCCCTACTATCAAAATGATTTTCGCTTTCTTGGCTGGATCTTGGACAGGTAACAGGATCATGGATAACAACGAAATCCTCGCAGAGTTATCCCGCAGGCTAAAGGCAGGCGAAATTACTGAAACGGAAGTACTGGCACTACTGACAAATGAGGCCCAGGTTGATGCAGATTTCACCGCTGAGGCTCCTGCACAACAGGCAGTCGTACCAACCAGCCTTATCACCAGGCTGCTATTCATCATTGGAGCTGTCTTCATTACCCTGGGGGTGATCTACCTGGCCGCCCAGATCTGGGATGATCTGAACACTTTTAGTCGTATCGCCATCACCCTGGGATTAGGCCTGGTATTTGCTGCAGTTGGCTCCTGGTTCATGCTCCAGGATCCAGAGCGAGACATCGGCAGTGTTTTTCACGGCATCGGTGGCTTCATGGTGCCCGGCGGCGCACTCATTACCCTCGATGAGATGGGTGCCAACTTCGACACTTCCTGGCCCATCACGCTCACCATCGCCATGGTGTTTGTGTTCTACACAATCCTGACCTGGTATCACCGCAAGGTTGTGCTGAGTTTTTTCGCCTTTGCCAATGGTACGGCCCTCGCCTATCTGTTATTGGACTCTTTGGTCCCGCTTGCCTACGGTGATGTCTACGATTATCTGACTATGATCCTTGGCGCCAGCTATCTTATTTATGCTCATGTATTTAAAGAGGACTGGAATGCGAGACTGGTTCCCCTGCTCCTGCTGTTCGGATCTTTTGGCTTCTACGGTGCTGCCTTCGCCCAGATATTTGATACGGTATTGATGGAAATGCTTTATCCATTGCTGGCGTTCGGCGGCATGGTGGCCTCGGTGATGATCTTACGTAGTCGCATCACGCTGACCATCAGCACCTTCGCGGTGATCGCCTACATCATCTACTTCACTGCTGAATACTTTGCGGATTCCATTGGCTGGCCGGTGGCGCTTATCCTGCTGGGCTTTACCATCATCGGTATAGGTTACTTTTCGATTAGCCTGAACAGGAAATATTTGAAAAGTCAGACCTGAATGCGCCTGCCAATTCCACTGCTTGATTGCTCAAGATTACCGCCGCGAAGACTTGATCATTGCGCCGCCTCCCGAAACCACCGCACCGTAGACGTTACCGGAAGCATCCACAGCCACACCTTCCGGATTCGAGCCCTCTGGATAAGCCGCGACAGTACCGTCGATGAAGTAGTCCACCAGGCCGTCGAGCAATGAGCCAACCCTGATGCCTGCTTCCCAGCCGGGATTGCGCACATCGTCGAACTCCGATTCCGAATCAGCCACATAGATCATGTCGTCATCGGTGACATAGATGCCGCTGGGTCGGCTGAAAGTCTTGAATTCGCCAATGTAGTTGCCGTCGAGGGCGAAGATCTGCAGTCGGTTGTTGCCGCGGTCACCAACGATCAACCTGTTGCGTGAATCAATGTCGACGGCATGAGGAGTCTTTAGCTGCCCGGGGCCGGAACCCCAGCCACCCCAGTAACCTATAAGATTACCCTGGCGATCAAACTTGACGATGCGGGCCACGGTGTCTGGTGTGGCGTCGGGCTGTTGACCACTGTGGCCATCACCTACATATATGTTGCCATCGGCATCAGTTACCACGTCATTGGGAGTTTCCAGCAGTGCACCACTACCATCACCCGCGACCCCTGGCTGCCCAAGCGTCAACAATACCTCTCCTTCAGGGCTTAGCTTGTACACCGCATGCCCTTTTCCTGCTGTTGCCGGATCATCCGGATCGGGACCACGCGCATCGGTCACCCAGACATTGCCGTCTCTGTCCACGTGCAGGCCATGGGGAAACAGCATCAGGCCACCTCCGATAGCTGCAACCACATTACCTTCCGGATCGATCTTCAGAATCGGATCAAGGTCGGAATCAGCACAGCTATTGGCTCCGCAGCGATCTATCGCCCAGAGATGTCGCCCGTCGGGGTCTATATCGACGCCTGCAGTCGAACCCCAGGTACGCCCATTGGGGAGATCTACCCAGTTGTCGATCGACACATAAGGATTGGGCCGGTCATTGATTGGTTGCAACTGAGCTTGAGCTGAACTAAAGGCAATAACAGTCAGGAGTGAGAAAACGACAGGATAGCGGCAACGCATGGGGCACCTCGGTAATTCGAGCCAGCAAGTTTGCTGATACAGGATGGCTTGATCTCTGGAAAGCCTAGTCCACGCGCACAGCGATTGCAACGGGCTTACTGATCGAAGTCGGGTTCAACCTGCGTTTGCGGTAATGGTGCTGGCTTCAGCACCACACGAAGCAGAATGCCAGCAATGAGGAATACTGCTGCCACGGCCAACAAAGCTATCTGACTGAAGCCAAACAAGCCGCCAGCAGGTAGTGCCAGGGTCAAGCCGGAGAGTCCAATGAGAATACGAATAAGTATGCCACCTGACCCGATACCAAGATCGCCGAGGCCAACCAGATAACCCTGGATTGCCGCAGAAACCAGAGCGACTCCCGCCAGCGCGGTCGAAATCGCTTGCAGGTTCTCCAGCAGCGATCCCTGCAGCAGCATTGCTGGATTAAAAACAAAGAAGAAAGGCACCACGTAGATGATCGCGCCAAGGCGCATGGCCTCTATGCCTGCACGCATAGGTGAGACCTGCGCCACGGAGGCGGCAGCAAATGCCGCCAGCGCCACAGGCGGTGTAATGAAGCTGAGCATGCCCCAATACATGACGAACATATGGCTGGCCAGAGGATCCAGGCCTGAATTGGTGAGTGCCGGCACCAGCACGATTGCCAGGAAAATATAGGCCGCTGTCACCGTCATACCTATGCCGAGAATGAAACTGGTCAATGCACCCATGAGCAACAGGATCACCACATTCTCTCCTGCAAGATAGACCAGGTCGTTGGCGATAGTGCCGGCAATACCGGTAACTGCCAGACCACCGATGATGAGACCAATGGCAGCAAGTATACCTGCCAGTTCTGCCAGGAGTTTGCCCATGGTGGCTACCAGCGCCATGAACCGCTCCGTGTTCAACTTGTGCTTGGTGAACTGGTTGATGACCAGCAGCATGGCCGTGGCATAGAAAGGCGCGACTGCCTCTCGCTGCAGATAGACCAGCATCCAGATCAGGGCGATAAACACGGCAATGAAGTACCAGCCTTCTCGAAACACGTTCGACAGCCTGGGTAGTTCCTGCTTTGGCAGGCCAGCCAGATTCTTGCGTGCCGCATAGGCATCGATCTGCACAAACAGGCCGAAGAAATACAGTAATGACGGCACAATGGCCGCAATAGCCACGGTGACGTAACTGACATTGAGGAAACTCGCCATGACGAAGGCGGTTGCACCCATAATCGGCGGCATGAACACCCCACCGGTTGAGGCGCAAGCCTCAACGCCTGCCGCATACTCTCGCGAGAAGCCGATGCGACGCATGGCGGGAATCGATAGTGGGCCTGTGGTCAATACATTGGAGATCGGTCCGCCACTCATGGAACCCATCAGGCCACTGGAGAAAATGGAGACCTTTGCCGGCCCACCCCGCAGATGCCCCAGCAAGGCGAATGCCAGGTTGATGAAGAAAGGTCCTCCACCAGTGTGCTGCAGCGAGATGCCAAACAACAGGAAGCCAAAGACCAACTGGGCAAATACCTGCATCGGTATGCCAAACAGGCTTTCTTCTCCTAACACGTGAAATATGGCGACATCCTGCACGGGAATACTCAGCGCCGCGATAACAGTAGGCAAAGAATCGGCAAAAGTTGGATAAAGGGAAAAAATCGCGACAATGACAAAGACGGGCCAGCCCCCTGCCCTGCGTCCAGCCTCCATCACGATCAACCAGGTCACCAGCGCCAGGACTATGCCTACGGTGGGTGCAGTGTATTCCCAGGCTTCCAGCACTATACGCTCGGCATAATAGGCGTAATAGCTGAATATCAGCACAATCACTACCATCACCGCGATGTCATACCAGGGTACGTGGCCGGGGCTGTTTTTATTCGCCGGAAAGGTAATGAATACCATGCATAGCATCACTCCGGTGATGAGATACATGTAGCGGCTGTCCAGCATCACATAGCCGACGAAGAAGCCCAAATTAAAAATCTGGTTAACGGCGAGAACGATAGAAATGGCGGTCATAACCGCCATGACTTGCTGCCAGAGTAGCGGCAGGTTGCGATACCTGACGGGCGCAGGCGGCTTGGTCGCTTCCTGATCTGAACTCATATTGCTTACTACAGACCTTCGCCGAGAGTAATCATACCTGCAGCAGAGAGCGCTGATTCACGCGCCACTAACCAGGCCTGCTCGAACTCATCGTAGCCTTCCGGCGCTGTCGGCAGAAAACTTTCCCAGGCTGCAAGCAAGACCTGCTGTCGTTCCAGGTTTGCCTGATTGACTCGCTCTGCCTCGGGCGTCCAGACACCGATCTCCTTGAAATACCGAATCGCACCTGTGTGATAGGGGACGAAAGCCTGTTCGAACTTCTGCCTGTCCAGTGCCCAACCATTCGCGCCGGGTGCATTGCCTTTGTATTGATCAAAATGCTCCAGCATGACCTTCACCATGCTGTAGACCATGGTTTCATCAGAATCTGCCATGCCAACCAGGAATGGATAAGCGGAAGAGAAAACTTCGATACCTTCTTTCGGAATCTGTGGTCCTTCCACTGCAATATGTGGCACATACCAGGGAAGTCGCGCCCGTACGCGATCAACGGCAGCTAGGTCATCATGGGGAAAAGCCGGCCAGCGCAACCCTCTGGGCGAGGCTTCAACTCGCAGAAATGGTGGTGAGTTGCATGCACCACCTGCAGCATCTGCCCTGTTATTCAAAACCGCATCAATGGAAGCGTTGTAACCGCCGACCTCAACTGCGATCACGTCATCCCAGGTCAGGTTAGCGTAAGAGAGCAAGGCAGCAGTTGCATTGTTCAATGAGGGCGCACCCTGCACGAAGGTCATGCGCTTGCCCTTCATATCCGCAACGCTGTGTATTTCAGCATCAGCGGCGGTAGCAAAACTGAATGAACAGGCGTCCGAGTAATTCGACAGCAAGGCTCGCACAGGCTGTGGTCCCCAGATGCGGGAGGCGAAATTCAGAATACCCTCCTGGGCATAGACAGACTCGGATCCACCCGCGGAGAAGTGAACACGACCGGCACGCAGGGTTGCCAGGCGCGACACATCATTGCGACCAGGAATAACCCTGAGGTTGGTGCTGTACTGGCGCTGCAGAATATTGCCGATGGCGACCGCCTGACTGTATCCACCTGTCCCCGTGGGGTAAGCCGACCAGGCAATGGTCTTGGGGAAGCTGATACCTTCCGCGGCGAACGTTATCGCCGCGAAAAAGCAACAGAAAAGTACGATAGGAAGTCGAGTCAGCAACTTTAGGGTGTGACTGTGACGTTCACATTCTGATAAGTAAATATGGAGCCATCACTGGCGATGCCGCGCAGCACATATTCACCAGGCTTATCGAAAGTCACCGTGGAATTCCAGATATTGTCTTCGGGTGGCTCAGGAATAGTAAACGGAGGCGACCACGGAGAATTGGCGTAGACGCGTGTATCCGTGTAAGTCTTCATCTGTGTTGGTTCGAACGTCGCTGCATCTTCCGGTCCACGATAAATAGACCACGAGAAGCGCAATCCGGGACCTGATGACGCCACAATCGAAGATGGCGGACGATAGATCTGCTCGGGTGTTCTGGGGGGCGGACGATTTGAGCGAGCGGGAAAATCGTCAGGGTCATTGGCATAGACTGACAATGAAAGCGGCTCACCGACAGCAACAGTACGATAGTTGTCACCCTGGAGCTCTAGTACCGGAGGAATATTGGTACGCAACCGATCATCCAGGGAACCGAATGCGCCGCCAACTTCCGTAGAGATCACCTGGGGATCGATACGATAGTCAGGATAGAGACTGCCGTAAGCACGGGTCACCTTACCCTGGCTCTTCAACGTCCATACGATTTCCTGCTCACCGAAATCTGCAGGTA
>CAYTLI010000038.1:0-17938 GCA_964438455.1 uncultured Pseudohongiella sp. | reverse complement strand
AGTAAAAAACAGCAGGGCCATGACGTGAAACGCGCTGAAGTAATTGGTGTCCTTGAGGCTCTGGGTCAGGTCAGCCTGGGTTTGTAACCACCCATCCAGTTCCGGAAACCCACCGAAGGCGCCGTATACGGCAAACAAGCCTACGATGAGAAAGGCCAGCAATTTGACCAATGATTCAAAGGCGATTGCCATGACCAGGCCATCATGGCTGGTTCGTCCGGCGCGTTTGGAAGTACCGAACAGAATTGCGAACAAGGTAATCAGGATGCAGAACCCGATCGCCACGGCGCCTCTGGATTCATCTGCTGAAATGATATTCGCGGTATCGGCTACGGCACGAATCTGTAATGCCACAAGTGGGATCACGCCGGCCAGGGTGACCAGTGTGCACAGAGTGCCCGCCCAGGGAGAGCGATATCGAAATGCCATGATGTCGGCGAGTGAGCTGAGCTGATAAGTCTTGGTGAGAGCTAATAAAGGTTTCAGTAGCAGCGGTGACAGCAAGAACGCCAGTGATATACCAATCGATTGCGCGAGATAGCCATAGCCATCACGAAGTGCGTTGCCAATGGATGTGTAATAGGCCCAGACACTGGCGAATACACCCAGTGAGAGCACATAAACAACAGGGCTTCGAATAATTTTCTGCGGAATATAACCGCGGTCCGTGATGTAGGCGATTCCGAACAGCAGCACCAGGTATGCGCTACCCAGTGCGAACAGGGTGGTTAGTTCATAGTTCATCGGAATCTCTTTCCCGATGAGTCCAACTCGCTACTGCGACTATCAATGCCCCGATAAGAAAAGGACGATACCAGGCGCCATTTACCTGATTGATCCAATCCACGCTGAGCAAGAACAGCAGGTAGATGATAACGAGTAGAATGAGAATTGAGCGTGGTATATACAAAATTGCAGCCTGGCGAGTGAGTGGCAGAGGCTAGAGCGGGATATTAGCTAACTTGGGTACGGCCTGTATATCCCAGTGCTCGATTGCCCAGTCAAGCTGGGGTCGCACTTGTTCTCGCAATAGTGCCTGTGGGGGATTCTGCCCGAGCAGAGCAAGTGAGCGGAATACCAGTTCTTTCGCATTGTTGCTGTCGATCGCTTTGGCAAAATGTTGTTTGCTGAGTTTCTGCCCCTGGTCATTGAGCAGAATGGGAATGTGGGCGTATACGGGGGTGCGATATCCGAGCTGCTGCTGCAGAAATATTTGTCGAGGCGTGGAATCCAGTAAATCGGCACCGCGCACAACATGGGTGATTTGCTGATATTCATCATCAACCACTACGGCAAGTTGATAGGCGTAGAGTCCGTCCTTCCGCTTAATGACAAAGTCGCCCACATCCTGCTCGATATTCTGTGAGTAGTGACCGCAAACCCCGTCGGTAAAAGAAACATCGACTGGCTCGGTCAAAAATCTCACCGCAGATTGTTCAGATTCCTTAATCTCGAGGTCTCTACAATGACCGTCGTAGACAGATCCCATCTCCCTGACCTGGGGGCGGGTACAGGAGCAGTTAAAGCACAACTCTTTAGTTTCGAGACTTGTCAGCACTTCATCGTAGGCTGGTATTCGCGTGCTTTGATAGAGCACGTCAGCATCCCAGAGCAGATGAAAGTCCTGGAGCTGTTGCAGGATTTGTTCGGCAGCGCCTTCTGGTTCCCGTGGCGGGTCCAGGTCTTCCATGCGCAACAGCCAGAGGCCTTCGTTCGCTCTTGCGTCCAGAAAACTGGCTATTGCCGCAAAGAGTGAGCCGAAGTGAAGAGGTCCCGTGGGAGAGGGGGCAAATCGACCGACATAAGAAGAAGCGTTATTTGTCCTGGTCATCGCCAACCATGAGTGGCGCTAGAGTTAAAACCAAGATCTAGCTACCAAGCTGCTTTTCTTTGATCTCGTCCAGAGTCTTGCAATCAATGCACTTATTGGCTGTTGGTCTCGCTTCAAGTCTGCGAATGCCAATTTCGATGCCACAGGATTCACAGAAACCATAGTCATCCTGCGCAATAGCTTCGATAGTGCTATCGATCTTCTTGATCAGCTTGCGTTCGCGATCTCGAGTGCGAAGCTCCAGGCTGAACTCTTCTTCCTGGGTTGCGCGGTCAGCGGGGTCTGGATAATTTGCAGCATCGTCCTGCATGTGGTGAACCGTGCGATCCACTTCCTGCATGAGCTGTTCGCGCCAATTCAGCAGAATCTGTTTGAAATGATCCCGCTGTTTCTCGTTCATATACTCTTCGCCCTTCTTGGGCTTGTATGGAACGAAATTTTTTAGGACGGGTTGTGACTCAGAGCCCTGTGCACTTGACATGTACTAATGCCTCACTACCTGCAACGCCAACACTGAATGAATTATGTGCCTAATTCCTGGATGCTGGTTTTCAGGCAAACCAGCTGAATTAGCGCTGCTCTCTATGATCAATTTCTGCCCTGAATTGTCTTCAATCGCGGTGCTGACCTATGCGATTTCGTGTTGTTCAAGGCACCCAAAATTTTGAAAGCCCGGTAAACTACCAGATTCCATGCGGGGATGCTAGAGATATTTTGGGCGGCCAGATGCCGCGTAAACTCTGCCTTCTGCTGCCCTGGTGTGGTGGCTAAAGGCTGATTCCTGCGCCTATAATGAAGCCGGTTTTAACTTCAAGGCGGGAAATATTTCGCTATGGCGGATACGCCCAATTGTCCACCTAGCCAGCTTGCAAAAGTAAATCCGTTCCGGGTCATGACTGTCATGCATCGCGCGGCGGAGTTGGAAGCGCAGGGTAGAAAGATAGTCCACATGGAAGTTGGTGAGCCGGATTTCACAACCGCTGCGCCGATTATTGAGGCAGCGAAAAAGGCGTTGGATGATGGTCACACTCAATACACTGCCGCGCCCGGGATCAGGGAGCTGCGCGAATGTATTGTCGGGCATTATCAGAAGCGGCATGACGTCTGTATTTCCACGGACCAGGTGCTGATCACGCCTGGCGCGAGTGCCGGCCTGACACTGCTGGCCCACCTTCTTGTTGATGCGGGTGATGGGGTATTGCTCAGTGATCCTGCCTATCCCTGCGTGCTAAACTTCATTCACCTGATGCATGCCAGGCCTCAATTGGTACCCGTGGGTTTATCGGAAAATTTTCAACCGAACGCCAGCTTGCTTGCCCAGCATATTGATTCCTCCACCACTGGCGTATGGCTCGCCTCGCCCAGTAACCCCACCGGTACCATACTGGAGCGCGATCAGTTGCAGGAAATTTGTGATTGGGCGGAAAACAATTCACTCCACGTACTGGTGGATGAGATATATCACGGCCTGCACTATGTGGATGACCTGCCAAGTGTGCTGGAGCTGGATAACACTGCTTATGTGGTTAACAGCTTTTCCAAATACTTCGGCATGACCGGCTGGCGACTCGGTTGGATCGTTGTGCCTGAGCATGCTATCGAAACCGCCAACATACTTGCGCAGAACCTGTATATATCCGCGTCTTCCATTGCTCAATACGCTGCACTGGCAGCTTTTGAAGAGGCCACCCAGCAGATATTCGAGGAGAGACGAGCCGCGTTTCGGCAGCGGCGGGACTATCTGGCAGCTGCGCTTACCGAGATTGGTTTCGGTTTGGCTGAGCACATTCAGGGTGCATTCTATATCTATGCGGATATTTCAGAGTTTTCAGACGACGCAGAATCGTTCTGCCAATCTCTGCTCGATGAGCACGGGGTCGCCATAACTCCCGGAACAGATTTTGGAGACTACAACAGCAATCGTTACGTTCGTCTGGCGTTTACCACCGCAATGGAAGATCTGGAACTGGGTGTGGAGAGATTGCGTTCAGCTTTGGCGTCATGAAATTTGACCAGCCGTTGCAGGAGGCAATTCTGATAAAGCGGTACAAACGCTTTCTCGCAGACGTAGAACTTGCTGACGGGAGTCAACTGACCCTGCACTGTCCCAACACCGGTTCGATGAAAAACTGCCAGCAACCTGGAAGCCGTGTGTGGTTTACGGACTCGGGAAATCCAAAGCGTAAATACCCCTGCACCTGGCAGATTGTTGAAGTAGAGCAACAACACCTGGTCGGCATTAATACTGGATTGGCAAACGGGCTGGTCGAGGAAGCCATTATTGCAGGAAAAATAGCTGAGCTTCCTCCCGCCGCCAGCGTGCGCAGGGAGGTCAGGTATGGCGAGCAGGGGAGTCGAATAGACCTGTTGCTCGACTACGGCTGCGATGGCAAGGAAGAGCTATGTTACATCGAAGTCAAAAATGTCAGCCTGGGACTTGGTGAAGGTTTAGGTGTGTTTCCTGATGCGGTCACCTCTCGTGGTCAGAAGCATTTGCAGGAGCTGATGGAGATGCACAGGCAAGGTCACAGGGCACTTCTGTTCTTCTGCGTTCAGCACAGCGGAATCGACCGGGTAACCGCAGCAGATGATATTGATCCCAGGTATGGTGAGCTACTTCGTCAGGCTGCGAAGACGGGCGTGCAGATTATTGCTTATCGCGCGGAATTCGACCTCGATGCCGCAAGTATCTGCTTGCAGACCGGATTGCCAGTACTCCTTTAAGGAAGAGGTTTATTCTGGGCACAAACCTTAATAGGCGCGTGCGGTGCTCAGTGTAGATGGATCGATCAGAATCTGGTCATTCTCTATGCTAAAGCTAACAGACTGCAGGTATTTGCCCTTGCAAGGACCAGCCAGGCAATGACCATCTTCGATCTGGAACAAAGCACCGTGGGTTGAGCACTGAATCAAGGCGCCATCTGCATCCAGGAATCGATCTTCTTCCCACTCAAGAGGCGTGCCCAGGTGCGGGCAGCGATTATAGTAGAGAAATATCTCGCCATCTTTTTTAACGGCGAAGAGATAAGTGTTCTCTACCTCGAGCCCTTTGGATGTACCCTCTTCAAGATCATCAGTGTGTAGCAGGGAGATCATCGCAGCGCCTTGTCAAAATCTTCCAACAGGTCTGCAGTGTCTTCTATGCCTACTGAGAATCGAATCATGTTCTCCGAGATGCCCATGGAGGCTCGTCGTTCAGGGCCCATTTCAAAATAGATTGTGTGTGCGACGGGTATCGCCAGGGTTCTGTTGTCGCCCAGGTTGCTTGAGGCAACCACGGTATCCATCTTGTTGAGGACTTCGAAACAATCGACACCTTCGGCCAGGTTGACACTGAACAGGGCGCCAAACCTCCTGAACAGTGTTGCGGCTCGCTGGTGTTGTGGATGTGTGGCCAGGCCGGGATAGTAGGTATCGGCTACCTTGTCGTGCCTGGCGCAGAAGTCTGCAAGTGCCTGGGCATTCTCGCAAGCCTTGTCCAGGCGCAGGGGTAAGGTCTCGGACCCAACGGCAAGATGGTGTGCAGCTTCTGGGCCAAGAGATGCGCCCATGTCCCGCAAGCCTTTCTTTTTGATCTGGGTTATACCCCAGAGGTTCTCGTCGCCTTTCTGATAGGTTTCAAGAATGTTGTGAAACTTTTGCCAGTCGTACAGACCGGTATCGGTTATTGCGCCACCCAGGGCGTTACCGTGCCCACCGATATATTTAGTGAGTGAATTGACTACGAGCCCGGCGCCGACTGATTTTGGTTGAAACAGATGAGGAGAGGTCATCGTATTATCTACGCAGTAGAGTAGATTCTTCTGGCGACAGAGTTCACCGATGGCAGATAAGTCCGCGATCTGGGTCACCGGATTGGCGATGGTTTCAACGAACACCGCTCTGGTGTTTTCTTTTATTGCGCTCTCCACCTCTGCGACATCGGTGGCATCGACAAAGCTGATCTCCAGGCCCAGATTCTGCAATGTGCCAAACAGGCTGTTGGTATTGCCAAACAAGTAGGCGCTGGAAACTATATGATCGCCTTGCCTGAACAAGGACAGGAAGGTCGAAGCGATCGCTGCCATCCCGGTAGCGAAGGCAACCGTGGCGATGCCATCCTCCATTGCGCTAATCCTGTCTTGTAGCGCAGTGACCGTTGGGTTGAGCTGGCGACCGTAGTTGTAGCCGGGGCGAGTTCCCTGGAACACTTCCGCCAGATGTCTCGCGTCTTCATAGCCATAGGCAACGGAAGGGTGAATTGCTTTGTGCAACACGCCATGTTCCGGATTGCTTTTGCGATCCAGATGTAGATTCGTTGTTGTGAAACCTTTCTTGGCCATTGTTTAGCCTTGATGGGGTATTTGACGAGCGGTGGGGCTTTGCAGGCGGTTTTATACACCAGAGGGCGCTGTTTTGGAAGCTCATCCCCTGCGTTGCAGCTTCGCTCTGATTAATCTATATCAGCAAACAGGGGTCGTGCGTCGATCAGGGCTTGTATGTCATTCAACCTCTGTTGGTATTCCGCACTACTACGATCCTGGTAAAGACGGGCGAAATCAGACTCAGAGAGCCCGTCGCGGTTGCTGCCAACTTCCGGCATGTAATCAGACTCATTGGCGATGGCGCTGAGGCGCTGTTGCATCTTTAATGCGGTTTCCGCATCACGGGTTGCATAAGTTGCGAGTGTGACGCCGACAGCATTCGCGGTCAGGTCGGAAAAACTGAAGCCACTTCTATAACGTGCATCGTAGGCTTCCTTGGTGGTCGAGAGTAACTCTGCAAAACCGGCTCCAGCCGAGGTGGAGATAGCTGCTATTGATACCAGGTGTTGTGCCAGGTCTTGTCGCCTCTGCAGTCGAACTTCAATAAAAGGAGCGGGATCCAGGTTTGCTGCAATCTCCGATCCCAATAGCGCGGCAATATCCTCATCGTTCACATAAATTGCCAGCGCTTGCAGCGCAGACTTGTTCTCTGCAACCGGGTCGCCACTACTTGCAGATTGATCGGCAGCATAATTGAACAGAGGAATCAGAAAGGTATTAAGGGAAACAGCGCGCAGGTCCGTGGGTATGGTGGCCACTATGCGGCTAATCTCTTCATAGTAGGACGCTATTCTGAGTCGATCCTCTTCGGTTACAAACAGTTGCCGCGTTCGATTTGCCAGTCGATCAATCAACTCTGGCTGCCAATTGACGACCAGGCTAAGACTGTTTTCGTTCAGGTCTGCACTCTCAATGTTGTGCACAAGGTCGATAAAATCCTGAAATCCTACATCTGCCGCCAGCAGGTTTGACTGCAGGCGCTGCGAAATAAAACCGGTGACACGCTGGGGCAGGGTGAGATTGCCCAGTGTCAGTGATTGCAGCTGAAAAGTATTGCCAGAGGAGATCAGCCGGCCCTCTCCGTTAACGAACAAAGACCCGGCAGCGCCTCCAATTCCAAACGAACTTCTAACGACCAGTGCGCCGTCTTCCAGCTCCGCTTCTCCAGACCATGCCGGTGAGAGATTCAGCACTTGCAAGCCGTAACGGAGTAACAGGTTGATTTCACTGGCGCTGAGAGTGACTCGCTGCTGACTGGGCATGGCGGTAGAAGCAGGTGCAGTTTCAAGCAGCAGGCGTTCGACTTCGCTGAGTTCGCTGCTGCTGAGAATCCCGGTTGCCGGAACTGCGCGATTGGTCTGCAGCGCCAGCAGGGCGAGCATGAATGGTGTGCTGATCAGCACTACCAATAAAAGTCTCAGGATCAGGCCGATGGTTCTGGATAGCGACATCGTGGCTTGTGGTGTCTGGAAATCGGAAATCAGCTCAAATTATGGATCAGGAGGCAGCGCTGCCGATACAGACAGAAGCCGCGTGTGCTTGATTTTACTGGGATTTTGGCCCCGGTGCGTGAAAAACTATGATAAAACGCACGTTTTCACCGATTCATTATTCAAATTGGTTTATTAATCAATGGCTTGGCGGTAAACTGCGCCATCGATAAAAATTGCCTGCCAGCCAGGCTATCAAGGAGTCAATAATGAGATTCCAAATTCAGGATTTCCGCGGAAAGATTGGAAGCCTCGCAAATGCTCGTCCGCTGCTCATCGGGTTGCTGCTGGCTACCCTGACTGCTTGTGGATCGCAGGCTGCACGTGAGGCGGAACTTGCGGAGCAGGAAGCTGCCCGCGTTGCCGCTGAGCAGGAAGCTGCGCGAGCAGCCGAGCAGGCAGAGCGAGAGCAGGCAATGGAGCTGGCACGTCGACAGCAGGCAGAAGCCGCTGAAAGGGCGAGATTGCAGGCTGCGCGAGAGCGACAGGAGGCAGAAGCGCGTGCGCGTGCAGAAGCCGAAAGACGTGAACGCGAAGAAGCCGAGCGACGAGAGCAGCAACGTCTGGCAGCGATCGCCGCGGCAGAAGAAGAGCGTCGCCAGAAGCTGAACCGGATTGCCGAGCTGGAAGCTCAGATCGCACAGATCCAGGAGCAGACTGCTACCGATGAGCGCTCAACCCTGGTCTTGCAGCAGGCTATTCTCGCAGCAGAAGAGTTGCTGGAAGCGCTTACCGCCGAGCAGGCCAAGTATGAGAATACCGACCAGTCAGGCAACACGGTCGACCCGCTCGCCAAGGAAATGATTGCAGAACTGCAGGCCCGCAAAGACGAATTAGTGGAGCAAGTCAGGGCCCAATAGATCGCCTCTGGCTCTCCACGGGGATGCGCTGGGGCCCCGGCCCCAGATTCCCGATTGAAGTCCTCCCAAATCCCTCGAAACCCTTGAAATTACAGCCTATTCACGCGATTGGCCGCTTTGTTTGTCGGGGCCATTGTGGTAAAGTGCGCGCCTTTTAAACTAATCCAACCATCGATTGAAACGGGGAGAGACATCTAGATGTCGGGCATAACAATTACAGTCACAACTGTACTGTCTTTACTGGGGCTTGGAATCGCCTTTTTCTACATGAAAAAAGTGACCAGCATTCCGGTTGATCTGGGGCTTGAGGCGAAAGATAGCGAGCGACTCAAATTTATCCATGGTGCGATCGCCCAGGGAGCGATGGCTTTCCTGAAGCAAGAGTACAAGGTGCTTACCATCTTCATGGTGGTCTTCGCGGCAATTATCGCAATCCTGATTGATGATACGCATACGCCAGATACCCGCGAAGGCATCTATACTGCGTTCGCCTTCCTGTTTGGTGGTGCAATCTCCATAGCTTCTGGCTACATCGGCATGATAGTGGCGACCCAGGGAAATGCCCGCACTACGGTCGCAGCGAAAAAAGATATTTCCAGCGCCTTCGACGTGGCGATTAACTCCGGTGCAGTGATGGGCTTTGCCCTCGTCGGTCTGGCCTCGCTTGGTCTGATTGTTATCTATGTGGTAATGAAAGCACTGCTCGCTGACTTTGGTGAGGAGAACAACCACATTCTGATGGAAATCATCGCGGGCTTCGGTCTGGGTGGTTCTACTATCGCACTCTTCGCTCGTGTAGGCGGAGGTATTTTTACCAAGGCGGCAGATGTTGGTGCTGACCTGGTAGGTAAGGTCGAAAAAGGCATACCTGAGGATGATCCCCGTAATCCTGCTGTGATCGCCGACAACGTGGGCGACAACGTGGGTGACGTGGCAGGAATGGGCGCGGACTTGTTTGGTTCCTGTGCAGAATCTACCTGTGCGGCAATGGTTATTTCCGCGGTAGTCTTTGCAGCAGATCCAAATGCGCTGCTTTATCCGGTATTGATCAGTGCGGTCGGTATCCCGGTAAGCCTGGTTACCAAACTGCTGATTTCCGTTAACTCCGAAGATGATGTGGCACCTGCCTTGCGCAAGCTGCTGATTATCTCCAGTGCCCTGATGGCAGTGGTGATGTTCTTCTTTACCATGGCGCTGGTGCCGGAGTTCTTCGAACTCAATGGCGAGCAATACACCAACATGGGTGTTTACTGGTGCTTCCTGTCAGGCTTGATTGCTGGCCTGGCGGTGGGCCTGCTCACCGACTATTACACGTCGGACAAGTACAAGCCTGTCCAGGAAGTTGCAGAATCCTGCAGCACTGGTGTCGCTACAAACATTATTTTTGGTCTGTCATTGGGCTATAAGAGCACGGTATATCCTTACCTGTGTATTGCCGCGAGCATCTTTATCTCCTGGGGTTTCGCTGGCATGTATGGTGTGGCTATTGCGTCTCTGGGCATGCTGGGTACCCTGGTAATCGCCTTGATGATTGATGCTTATGGACCGGTTGCTGACAACGCGGGCGGTATCGCAGAAATGGTTGGACTGGAGAAACAGGTACGCGAACGTACCGATATCCTGGATTCTGCTGGTAATACCACAGCAGCAATCGGTAAAGGTTTCGCGATTGGTGCTGCGATCCTGACCTCGCTGGCCCTGTTTGCTGCCTTCATTACCGCCGCATCAAATCTGCGTGGTGAGCCAATCACCATGAGCCTGCTCGATCCTCTGGTTTATACCAGTGTGTTCGTTGGCGCTGCACTGCCATTCCTGTTCATGGCGATGACCATGCGCTCGGTGGGTGATGCTGCATTCGAAATGATTGAAGAAGTACGCCGACAGTTCCGTGAGATTCCCGGCATCATGGAAGGCGAAGGTACGCCTGACTATGCCCAGTGTGTGGCAATCTCTACCCAGGCTGCCCTGAAAGAAATGATTGCTCCTGGTGTATTGATCATGGGTACGCCGCTGATCGTCGGATTCCTGTTTGGTGTAGAGGCGGTTGCGGGTGTCCTGGCCGGTTCCCTGGTTGCTGGTGGCGTTATGGCTATCTCTTCCTCCAACAGTGGTGGTGCATGGGACAATGCCAAGAAATACATCGAAGCCGGTAACTTGGGTGGCAAGGGCTCGGAAGAGCACAAGGCCGCCGTCGTTGGAGATACTGTAGGTGATCCGCTGAAGGACACTTCAGGACCTTCACTGAACATTCTGATCAAGCTGTCAGCTATTCTGAGCCTGGTGTTCGCGCCATTCTTTGTTCAGAACGGTGGCATCCTGCTCAACCTGATTCAGTAATTGAATAACTTTATAAAAAAGGGGCCAATTGGCCCCTTTTTTATTTGTCTGATTTTTCTAGAAGCCGCTTCTGCTTTCGAAGTGGAATAGAACCCATTCCTCATAGTCGACAATTTCTGAAGTCGCCATTCGGGTCCACCTGGTGTGTACTGTTTCAACGCATTGATAGATTCGAAATGAATCGGTGTCCTCAATGATGAGATTGCGTACCGAAGGATTCAGTGTGTAATTGGATATTTCTGCCAGGCGCCAGTTCTCAGCCAGTGTGCGTTCAATACATTCGTTGTCAGCGAGCAGATCTACGTAGTCGAATGTGAGTTCTGCGTATCCCTGGGCGGGTACGCTTAATTCCAGTTCCAATTCTACATCTGCCCCCGGCTGGTCATCCTTAAGAAAAGTGATTGTATCGAGACGAATACTCTCGTCGGTCGTGTTGTGGGCAAGCAGGCGCAGGCGATCCAGCGCATTTTCTCCCCAGGCCGAAGAATAGATGGCGAATTTGATGTCGCTTTCTTCCTGCAGCTCAGCTGCGGTCGCGTTGCTGATAAGCGCCAGTATCAGTGCAAGTCGGAGAATCATATCTGGATTTTATCTATCAGTTACGGTGGCTGCCATGCCTATTTTAATTTTCGAATGTATCCACCATAATTTGCGGCTGATTCGTAGTAGTAGTGAAAATTATGCAAGGTCCCAAAAAACTCTCCAACATCAAGCATATCGTCTGCGTCGCATCGGGCAAGGGCGGAGTGGGAAAGTCAACGACGGCCGTGAATCTCGCGGTCGCATTACAGGCTCAAGGGCTGGCCGTGGGATTGCTGGATGCCGACATCTATGGCCCCTCTATTCCCCTGATGATGGGAGTTGCCGAAGGCACCCGGCCTGAAATCAAGGATGGCAAGCTGATGCTGCCGGTAGTGGCGCACGGCGTGCAATGCAACTCCATGGGATTCCTGGTTGAGCCCCGGACCGCGATGGTTTGGCGGGCGCCGATGATTATTTCCGCGTTTAACCAGATCCTGGCAGACACTGCCTGGTCGGAGCTGGATTTCCTGATTGTAGACATGCCTCCCGGCACAGGAGACATACAGCTCAGCCTCGCGCAGTCGGTGCAACTTGCCGGAGCGGTGATCGTCACCACGCCACAAGACGTCGCTCTGCTGGATGCGCGCAAAGGCATCGAGATGTTTCGCAAGGTGGGGGTGCCCATATTGGGTGTTGTTGAGAATATGTCGATGCACATCTGCTCCAATTGCGGCCACCAGGAAGCCATCTTCGGCAGCGGCGGAGGTGAGAGCCTGTCCCTTGACTACGATACTGAAGTCATTGGTCGCCTGCCCCTGGACATCAAAATCCGGGAACAGACAGACGGCGGCACTCCTGTGGTAGCATCTGATCCAGACAGCGTAGAAGCCGAGAGTTACATGCAGCTGGCAAGCAAGCTCAGGCAGGCAGTGTCTGAAATGGCAGATGCCAGCACTCGCACACCGGTGATTTCAATAGCGGACGACTAAAAAACTAAAAACGGGGAAGACACTTGGACGCAGTAAATGATTTTCTGATCTATATTGACGGATTCCTGGGCAGTGCCATCTGGTTTCCAACATTCCTGCTGACCGTGGGTGTGTTCTTCACTCTCTACCTGGGTTTCCCGCAGATTCGCTATTTCAAGCACGCGATCGGCGTCACCACCGGAAAATTCGACAAGGAGGGTGCCCGCGGTGATACCTCTCACTTCCAGGCCTTGTCGACTGCACTCTCGGGTACCGTAGGTACAGGTAATATTGGTGGAGTTGCCCTGGCGCTGCACCTGGGTGGTCCGGCGGCCCTGTTCTGGATGTGGATGACTGCGTTTTTTGGCATGACCAGCAAATTTGTCGAGGTCACCCTTTCCCATAAGTATCGCACCCAGACTGAAGACGGCACCATGGCGGGTGGACCCATGTACTACATGGAGAAGGGGCTGAACATGAAGTGGTTGGCGATCATCTTCGCCATCGCGACGGTACTCAGCTCGTTTGGCACCGGTAATTTACCGCAGATCAACAGCATCGCCTCCGGACTGGAAAGCACGTTCGATCTGGATCCACTGGTCACTGCGAGTGTGCTTTCGGTACTGCTAGCCCTGGTAATTATTGGCGGCATTACTCGAATCGCGAAAGTTGCTGCCGCAATCGTGCCCACCATGGCTTTTATCTATCTGATTGGAGCTTTCGCGGTAATCATTCCTAACATTGCCAATATTGTTCCTTCCTTTCTATCGATTTTTCAGAATGCATTCACCGGCTCGGCTGCAACGGGAGGCTTCCTGGGGGCAACATTCGCCTATGCCTTTGATCGCGGCGTCAATCGGGGTCTCTATTCCAACGAGGCGGGACAAGGTTCTGCACCAATCGCTCACGCGGCAGCCAGAACTGACGAACCTGCTGATGAGGGCATGGTGTCAATTCTGGAACCGTTCATCGACACCATCGTAATTTGCACAATTACCGGCCTGGTTATTCTTTCTTCCGGTGTCTGGGTTGAGAAGTTTGAGAACGAGTTTCAGCGAGCCGACATGAGCTTCGTCGCTGGCAGTTTCCAGGATACTGAGGCTGAGGATGTGGAGTCACTCTTCGCCTACCTCACAGGCGATGCATCGGTTGCCGCCAGTTTTAGTGGGGATATTCAGTTGCAACAGGGCGTTGCACAAAACAGCGGTGACTTTACTCTGCTGGCTGCGCGATCAATAGCCGAGAACACCCTGTACAGTCGCGATGGCGAGCCAATAACAGGAACAGTTTCTGTCGTCGATGGGCAACTGGAAGACACCAGTATCACTGTGACGGGTGAATCTTTGTTGCACTCAGTACCTCTCACTACACAAGCCTATACCCGTGGCATGTTTGGAGATTTCGGGCAATACATCGTGTCTGTGGGCTTGATGCTGTTTGCCTTCTCTACCGCAATTGCCTGGTCCTATTACGGAGACAGGGCGATGACTTATTTGCTGGGCCCGAAATCAGTGTTGCCATACCGAATAGTCTATGTGCTCGGTTTCTTCACCGCCGCACTAGCCGATACCACCATCGTGTGGAATGTTTCGCTGATCACGATCGTACTGATGACCGTGCCCAACCTTGTTGGCATTCTGTTGATGCGCAAGGAAATGAAGGCTACGGTGAGCGAGTACTGGGAAAAGACCGACCACGGCAAACACAAGGCCTGATCGAGTAAGCGATCAGGCAGATGCTGCAGCCTCTCCAGGCAGCCTGATATTTTCCACGATAGCTTGCACGTCTTCTGGTGGTTCGGGTGTCACCCTGGCCACCGCCAGTGATACTCCCAGATTAACCAGTGTGCCGAGGGTGCCGATTCCTTCCGGTGAGATGCCGAGCAGCCAGCCATCGGCATTATCAAGGCTGGGATTAATCGTCTTGAAATAGACAATATAGATCGCAGTAAACAGAAAGCCCGACACCATGCCGGCGATGGCTCCCTGTTTATTCATTCGCTTCTGAAAGATTCCCAACACGATGGCCGGGAAGAATGATGCTGCTGCCAGGCCGAAGGCGTAGGCGACCACTTGGGCAACGTAGGCAGGCGGATTAATCCCTACGTAGCCTGCCACCAGCACGGCTATGAAGATTGCAATTCTTGCGTAGAGTAGTTCCTGCCTCTCGGAAATCGAGGGCATGAAACTTCGCTTCATGAAGTCATGGGCTACTGAGGTAGAAATCACCAGCAACAAGCCAGCGGCAGTAGAGAGTGCTGCCGCCAGGGCGCCAGCGGCCACCAGGGCCACGACCCAGTTTGGCAGGCCAGCTATTTCCGGGTTGGCAAGCACCATGATGTCCCGGTTAACCTGCAGTTCGTTGGTTTCAGGATCGGCCACGTACTGGATTCGGCCATCACCATTCTTGTC
This sequence comes from uncultured Pseudohongiella sp., assembly GCA_964438455.1. Lineage (GTDB taxonomy): Bacteria > Pseudomonadota > Gammaproteobacteria > Pseudomonadales > Pseudohongiellaceae > UBA9145. The sequence continues at coordinate 3,215 of CAYTLI010000038.1, read as the reverse complement.
ATCGAAAGCGATCAGGTTGGTCGTTTCCCACTTGCTGAACCACTCGGGCATCGCCGTGTATTCGGCGTTGTTTACCGTGTTAATCAGATTGGTTCGTGCGAATGCCGCAACCGCCGGTGCCGTGGTGTACAGAATCGCAATAAAGATCAGTGCGTAACCCGCCGAGCGGCGTGCGTCCCGCACATTGGGTACCGTGAAAAACCGAATAATCACATGGGGCAGGCCTGCTGTCCCGAACATAAGGGCAGCGGTGATAAAAAATACATCCTGGGTGCTGCGCTGGCCTTCGGTGTAGACACCAAAACCCAGTTCTTCGCTCAAGCCATCGAGGCGATCAAGCAGATAGCCGCCACCAAATGCTTCGGTGAGTTCCGCGCCGAATCCCAATTGCGGAATCGGTACGCCCGTCATCAGTATCGAGATAAAGATTGCCGGCACCATGAAGGCGAAGATCAGTACACAGTACTGGGCCACCTGCGTGTAGGTAATGCCCTTCATGCCGCCCAGAACCGCATAGAAAAATACGATGGCCATGCCAATGACCACGCCGGTGGTGATGTCCACTTCCAGAAAACGGGAGAATACAATGCCCGCTCCCTGCATCTGGCCGCATACATAGACGAAGGAGATGGCAATTGCGCAGAAGACTGCGATCAGCCTGGCGCCGCGAGAGTAGTAACGATCACCAATGAAATCGGGTACGGTAAATTTGCCGAATTTCCTCAGGTAGGGCGCCAGCAGCAGGGCCAGCAACACATAGCCTCCGGTCCAGCCCATGAGGTAAAAAGTTCCGTCCCTGCCGAGAAAGGATATAAGCCCGGCCATGGAGATGAAGGAGGCAGCGGACATCCAGTCGGCAGCGGTCGCCATGCCATTGGCGAGAGGAGGGACTCCGCCACCGGCGACATAGAATTCACTGGTCGATCCGGCACGGGACCAGATCGCGATGCCAACATACAAACCAAAGGTGAGAAAGACGAAAACGAAAGTCCAGATTTGTACACTCATTAATCGATCTCCTCGCCAGCTTGCTGATCTGGTTTGGAGGAATTGAGGTTGTACTCGTCATCCAGCTTATCCATTAACCGGATATAGACAAAAATCAAAACGACGAAGACAAAGATAGAACCCTGCTGCGCTATCCAGAAACCAAGTTTGAAACCACCTATGCGGAAATTATCCAGCACATCGACCAACAGAATTCCGCAGACAAAGGATATGAAAAACCACACTGACAGGAGTGAGAGGACAATCTTGATATTGGACTTCCAGTATTGGTGGGCCTTGTTTTCTGACATGAGCTTTCCTGATTTTTGCTTTTATTGTCGATTAGCTTGTTTGTGCTATTCAACTCATTGAAAAATATAGTAATTCTTATTCGGCTTTGGCTCCGGATATTAGCACTTAACAATTCACAGGTATACCGGGCTGCAATTTCCAAGTGGTCCGGGATTTAGCCTGGCCTGTCCAGTTCATCAAGATAGCGCTGCAGTTTGTTTTTCTGCCGCTCCTGTTTGGCATCAGTGGCACTGGCTATGTTGCGATAGAGCTGGCGCAGTTGTTGTCGGTTGGCTGTCGGGCACTCGTTGACCAGGGCATCGATGGCAGATTCTCCCTCGTCCACTATTCGCTGCAACCAAACCGATGTCAGTGATCCATTGCTTTCGCTTGTGCTGTTCATCGCGCCGCCAAAATTATTGGTCAGCTGTTCCAGGGCATCACTGATCTCCTGGTAGTCAACGTCGCGCATCAGTTTACCCAGGTATTGAAGCTGTCGTCTCCTGGCGCCATGGCTGTTTGGCAGTCGATTATATTCTGCGATTGCATTTCTAATTGCTTCGGACAGGGGAAGCTTGTCGAGAGTCTTCTCTGCTACCTCGGTCAGTCGTTTTCCCAATTCCTGTTGAGCATGTGCTTCTCGCTTCAGTTGACTCTTGCTTGGGAGTGATGTGACTTCTGGCTCTTCATCGATCATGGCAGGGCTGACAATCTTTAGAAGTTAGAGGTAGAAAGTCTGCGCGAGACCGAGAAAAGCGAAGAAACCGACGGAGTCGGTGACCGTGGTCAAGGCCACAGAGCCGGCAAGGGCGGGGTCGATGTTGATGCGCTTGAGAAATAACGGTAAATAAGCGCCTGTGAGTGCTGCAGTAATCAGGTTGATCATCATCGCCGCGGCAATGATGTAGCTAAGTTTCTGGTCTCCATACCAAAGAAACGCCACGATCGAGATGACCAGTGCCCAAAGCGCGCCATTGAGACTGGCAACGCCGAGTTCCCGGATCAACAGCCAGCGACTGTTTGAGGGACTGATATGTCCGAGCGCCTGGCCGCGAATCACCAGAGTGAGGGTTTGGGTGCCTGCGACACCACCCATGTTGGCTACGATGGGCATGAGCACGGCGAGGTACACAACCTGATCCAGAGTGTCCTGGAAGATATAGATCACCAGGGAAGCGAATACCGCGGTAAACAGATTCACGCCTAGCCATACCGCGCGTCTGCGGGCAGTTTTTACCACCGGTGCAAAGGTGTCGTCTTCCTCATCCAGACCGGCCATGCTCATCAAGGAGTGCTCGGTGCTATCCCTGATCACATCGACGATGTCGTCGATAGTGATACGACCGAGCAGTTTGCCGCTTTGATCTACAACCGGCGCGGAGACCCAGTCGTGTTGTTCGAACAGTTGCGCTACGTGGGTGGCTTCCATATCGACAGGAATTGCTTCAATGCCTTCATTCATCACTTCCCGCACAGGGGTTTGCGGATCAGAGACAAGAAGTTTTCTTAACGGCAATATGCCGAGAAATTCATCGTTACGATTGACGACGAGAATGTTGTCAGTCATTTCGGGGATGCTTTCATGGCGGCGCAGGTAGCGTAGCACCAACTCCACTGTATGATTACGGCGCACGGTAATGGTGTCGGTATTCATCAAACCGCCGGCCGTGTCTTCAGCATAGGATAGTATGGACTCGATACGGTGCCGGTCCTGAGAGTCCATGGCCTGCAAGACTTCCGTGGCAACCTGCTGCGGCAGTTGCTGCAGGATGTCTGCGATGTCATCGGTTTCCAGGCCGTCGGTCAGCTCGATGAGTTCCTCAGCATTGAGCTCGCTAAGAAATTCATTTTGCAGATCTTCATTGAGGTACTGGATAACCTCACCTTCGGCATCCTTGTCGATGAGTTGCCAGATCACGGCGCGGGATTTTGGCGGA
>CAYTLI010000037.1:0-18381 GCA_964438455.1 uncultured Pseudohongiella sp. | reverse complement strand
ATTTCTGACACAACGTGGACGTTATATCTTTGCCGGCACCTGGTGCATAACAATCATTAATTGGCTGAGGCTGAGCTGCGGCGTTGATTACGAAATAATCGGATTGAGTAACATACCAGCAGATCCCGCAGTTTTCCTATCCAATCATCAGAGCAGCTGGGAAGCAATACTTTACTATCGTCTCGTTTATCCTCTATCCCCCATCCTGAAGAAAGAGCTGATGAACATTCCGTTCTGGGGTTGGGCATTGCGACTCACACAGCCTATTGCCATTGATCGCAGCAAGCCTCGGGAAGCCGGCAGGTCACTTCTCGCCCAAGGCGAACAAAGACTGAAGAATGGGCATTCTGTGGTTATCTTCCCCGAGGGCACACGCTCTGCGCCAGGGCAATTAGGAAAGTTTTCCAGGAGTGGCGCTACCCTGGCCAAAGCGGCAGGTGTTCCGATCGTGCCAATTGCTCATAATGCGGGCTATGCCTGGCCACCAAAAACATTCCTGAAATATCCCGGAAAGGTAACCGTCACCATCGGTGAGCCGATAGCGGTTGCTGAGCATTCGGTTGAAGAACTTACCGGATTGGCTGCGAGCTGGATTCAGGACAACGTCATAGTACGCCAATAACGGGTGTTATGGGCATATGCTGCTATCGGGAAATCTAAATATCCAGGTTGTCTGCAGCGAGTGCGTTTTCTTCGATAAATTCCCGGCGCGGATCTACCTGGTCCCCCATCAGGGTGTTGAACAATTGGTCGGCGTTGATCGCATCATCAATTGTCACCTGTAGCATACGGCGCGTTTCCGGATTCATCGTCGTTTCCCACAACTGGTCTGGATTCATCTCACCCAATCCCTTGTAACGCTGCAGGTAATGGCCCTTCATGGCATCGTGAGTGAGCCAGCTGATCGCTTCACCGAAACTGCTGATCTCTTGCGTTCTTTCTCCGCGCTTAACAAAAGCTCCCTGCTCAATGAGCCCTTCCAGTACCTTGCCCAGTTCTGCCAGAGATCTGTATTCCGCGGAATGGAAGAAGTCGGCGCTGAATTCGTAGTTTCTTTCCAGTCCATGCATGTTTTGTGTGGCACATGGCACGAATGTATGTCGTTCAGGATCTTCCTGCACATCCAGCTCGTAATTTGCGCTGGCGCCCGGATTCATCTCGCCAAGCTTGGCAGCGAGATCTTCCACCCATTGTCGCGTTTCACTCTCTGATTTAAGGCTTGCTTCCTCAAGCGTTGGTACGAATATCATCGCTTCCAGAATTTCAGTCGGATACATCCGGGCCAGTCGGCTGATGATGGCATAAGCATCGTTATATTGTTTAACCAGGGCCTCCAGTGAGTCATCAGCAATACCGGGGGCATTGGCATTCACATGCAGGCTGGCGCCTTCCAATGCGATCTGGGTTTGGTAATTGGCCAGCTCGGCGTCATCTTTTAGATACTGCTCCTGTTTGCCCTTCCTTATCTTGTACAGGGGTGGTTGCGCGATATAGATGTGGCCTCGTTCCACCAGTTCCCGCATTTGGCGAAAGAAGAACGTAAGCAGCAATGTTCGAATGTGGGATCCGTCTACGTCCGCGTCAGTCATAATAATGATGCTGTGGTAACGCAGGTTTTCCGGCGCAAACTCTTCATTACCGATCCCGCAACCAAGCGCCTTGATCAGGGTGCCGATCTCCGCAGAGCTCAACATTTTGTCGAAACGCGCCTTCTCGACGTTCAGAATCTTTCCTTTCAGGGGCAAAACGGCCTGGTTTTTCCGGTTGCGGCCTTGTTTCGCTGAGCCACCGGCGGAATCACCCTCCACGATGTAAATTTCGGACAATGCCGGGTCTTTTTCCTGGCAATCGGCCAGTTTCCCGGGCAAACCGGCTACATCCAGCGCACCCTTGCGACGGGTCATTTCCCGCGCTTTTCGTGCTGCTTCCCTGGCCCGAGCCGCATCTATCATCTTGCCGACGATCAGCTTGGCATCCTGGGGATTTTCCAGCAGATAATCGTTAAATTGAGCGCCCATCTCCTGCTCAACCACTGTTTTCACCTCGGAAGACACTAATTTATCCTTGGTTTGGGATGAGAACTTGGGATCCGGGACTTTTACAGAAATGATAGCAGTCAGGCCCTCTCTGGCATCATCACCGCTAGTGACCACTTCCTTACCTTTCTTCTGAGCCAACTCCTTGTCTATGTAACTCTTCAGTACACGGGTAAGCGCACTACGGAATCCCGCCAAATGGGTGCCACCATCTCGCTGCGGAATGTTGTTGGTGTAAGGGAATATGTTTTCCTGGTAGGAATCGTTCCATTGCAGCGCGATCTCCACGGAGATCCCGTCTTCACTGCGTTCTGAGACGAAGTGGAATAGCTTGTTTACCGTGGTTTTGTTGGTGTTGAGGTAGTCAACAAATGCCTTCAGGCCGCCATCGTATTTGTACAATTCTTCTTTGCCGCTGCGCTCATCGAGCAGTCTGATAGCCACGCCAGCGTTAAGAAATGCTAACTCACGTAGTTTTTTCGCCAGGATATCGTAATGAAACTCGATATTGGAAAAGGTGTCCTTGGAGGGTTTGAAATGACACTCGGTACCAGTACTACTGGTCTCCCCAACGATCGTTAGCGGCGCCTGGGGCACACCGTGGGCATAAAATTGCTCATGTACTTTGCCGCCTCTGCGGATAGTGAGCTTTAACTCCTCCGATAAGGCATTAACCACGGACACCCCTACACCATGGAGTCCGCCTGAAACCTTATAACTATTGTCGTCGAATTTACCGCCGGCGTGGAGGACGGTCATGATCACTTCGGCAGCCGACACGCCTTCTTTATGCATCTCGGTGGGGATGCCACGGCCGTTATCAGAAACCGTCACAGACTCGCCCACATGGATGGTGACCTTGATCTCGTCGCAGTGGCCCGCCAGGGCTTCGTCGATGGAGTTGTCCACCAGCTCAAATACCATGTGGTGGAGGCCGGTGCCATCATCGGTATCGCCGATGTACATGCCAGGTCGTTTACGGACGGCATCCAGCCCTTTCAGGACCTTAATACTCTCAGAGTTATATTCGGGTTGAGCTTCTTCACTCATTTTCTACTTCTCCGACAAGGGCCGTTTTCACCCTGTTTCCAACAACGCGATTTGGCGATAATTTCGCTAAAAATCAATCCCTTATTGTACCACGTTCCACGTGGAACGTGGCTATCTCCGAGGCCTCAAATTCCTCTAAATTCAGTGCATTTCTGTCTACACTGGTAACGAATAACTGGGCCTGTAGCGCGCCTAGCTGGGTAAGGACTCGCTTACGGTTTTCGCTATCCAGTTCGGCGGGTAAATCATCCAGGAGATAGAGGCATTGGCGGCCCACGGACTCGGCGAGGAGCTTGCTTTGGGCTATTTTCAGCGCGCAGATGAGAAGTTTTTGCTGGCCCCTGGAAAGAACCTCCAGAGCCCTGCGTTTACCGAGCTTAACCTCAATATCTGCCCGGTGCGGGCCCAACTGGCTCGCCCCATACTTAATATCCTGAGCCCTGTTGGCAACCAGTGACGTGGCCAGATCTGACTCTTCATCCCAGCCCCTTTTATAGGTAATGGCCAGCTCCTGGCCGCCATCCTGGGCTAAACCCCGGTAAATAGCGGCAAATTCGGGCAAAATCGCCTCCATATAGGCCCTGCGAAAACCGTCGATGTGTTGGGATGCCTGGCATAGCTCATGATCCCAAACCTGCAATTGAGCCTCATCCAGCCGGGGATTTTTTAGTAGTCTGTTGCGCTGGGCAAGCGCGACCCTGCTCCGGCGCCAGTGTGCGACGAAGCCAGGTTCCACGTGAAACACTCCCCAATCGAGAAATCGGCGCCTGGCTTTTGGCCCCCCCTCGAGAAATTGGAAGGAGCCGGAGTCCAAAACCTGAGTGGGCAGCGATCTGGCCACATCATCCCAATTTTTCTGGTTAGTGCCATTGAGCTTGAGCTGGTGTTTCTTGTTTCTGGGCTTCGCCAGACCAAAACTACTTCCATCTACGGATTTGGCAAAAATTATCGCTTCTGCCTCACCGTCCTTGATCAGCGGATCTACGAGGGAGCTTCGGAAAGATTTGCCAGTGGCAAGGAGGTGGATTGCCTCCAGAATGCTGGTCTTGCCGCTGCCATTTTCACCATAGATGAGGTTCAGCGTTTTGGCAGGTTCCAGCTCAATATCTGAGATATTTCGAAATGCAGTGAGTTCGAGCCGTGAGAGTGCGCTCATTCTAAAGGGTCAAACTTTACTCAGGCAGCTCATAGCCGCATGGGCATAACAACATACAGCGCGTTGCTTCCCTCTTCGGCCTCCAGGAGTGCGCTACTGTTCGGATCAGATAGAGTGATCCTGGCTTTCTTGCTATTCAGGGTAGACAGTACGTCAATCAGGTAGCTGACGTTAAAGCCGATTTCTATCGGCTCTGCGCTGTATTCCACAGCGACGACTTCCTCCGCCTCCTCCTGCTCGGGGTTGTTGGCCAGTATTTTTAACTCGTTATCACCGAGAATTACCCGCACGCCACGATACTTCTCATTGGACAGAATCGCCGCCCGGGAGAAAGCCTGGCGCAATTCCTGACAATCGCCCACCATAACTCGATCGCCGCCTTTCGGCAGAACCCGGTTGTAATCAGGAAACTTCCCATCCACCAGTTTTGAAGTAAATGTATACTCCGGCACTTTCGCGCGGATGTGATTTTGGCCGAAGGTTAGTCTGATCTCACCGCCATCTTCATGAAGCAGTCGTGATAACTCGATGATGCCTTTACGTGGCAGGATGAGCTGTTGCGTATCCTGGGTGTCGCTGCTCATGGCAACGGTTTCCATGGCCAGGCGGTGGCCATCGGTCGCCACGACCCGAAAAGAATCCGGCGCCACCTCGAACAGCATGCCGTTGAGATAATAGCGAACATCCTGCTGCGCCATGGCAAAGCTTGTCGCTTCCAAAAGCTCTCGCAATCTCTGTTGGTCAATGGCCAGGGAAAACGTATCCGGCTCATCTTCGACGCTCGGAAATTCGGTTGCCGGTAGCGTAGTGAGTGTAAACCGACTACGGCCAGACTTGAGTTGTAACTTGGCATCCTTGAGGGTGAAATCGATGGCGGAACCATCAGCCAACGATTTGCAGATATCCAATAGTTTTCGCGCGGGAACGGTGATGGCTCCCTCCTGTTTGGCCTGGCCAACTTCAACGCGGCCAATCAGCTCAACCTCCAGGTCCGTGCCAGTCAGTGACAGCTCACTACCTTTGAGCTCAAGCAACACATTAGAGAGCACTGGCAATGTTTGTCGTCTTTCCACCACGCCACTCACCAGTTGCAGCGGCTTCAGTAATGCATCGCGGTCTATTGAGAATTGCATCGTAAATTTCCGTTATTTTTCAACAAGTTACGCTCTAGCTGGACAGAGAGCGAAGCAGGTTGTTGTAGTCTTCCTGTATATCCGTCGACTCGTGACGAAGCTTGTTAATCTGCTTGCAGGCATGCAAAACAGTGGTGTGGTCCCGCCCCCCAAAAGCATCCCCGATCTCTGGCAGGCTGTGATTGGTCAGCTCCTTGGACAGGGTCATGGCTACCTGGCGGGGTCTGGCAACAGATCGATTCCTGCGTTTTGACAACATGTCGGCCATCTTGATCTTGTAATACTCCGCAACAGACCGCTGTATGTTGTCAATTGTCACCAGCTTGTCCTGCAAAGCGAAAAGATCACGGAGTGCTTCCTTGATCAGCTCTTCGTCGATGGGCGTTCCCTTAAAATTCGCGTGGGCTATTACCCTTTTCAGCGCACCCTCCAACTCCCTGACGTTAGACCTTAGTCGCTGGGCGATAAACAGTGCTGATTCATACGGCAGTTCTACATGACATTGCTCCGCCTTGTTCATCAGGATCGCTGCCCTGGTTTCCAGCTCGGGTGGCTCAACTGCAACAGTGAGACCCCAACCGAAACGAGATTTCAGGCGCTCCTCGAGACCGGTAATTTCCTTGTGGAAGCGGTCGCAGGTCAGAATTATTTGCTGACCACCTTCCAGCAAGGCGTTAAATGTATGGAAGAACTCTTCCTGGGACCGCTCCTTGCCTGCAAAGAACTGGATGTCATCGATCAACAAGGCATCCACCGAACGATAAAAGCGTTTGAATTCACTGATCGCATTTAACTGCAATGCTGTCACCATGGTGGCGACGAATGTCTCGGAGTGCAGGTAGACCACCTTCGCATCAGGTTTCTTGCTAACCAGATAATTGCCTATGGCATGCATTAGATGGGTCTTGCCCAGACCCGTGCCACCATAGATGAACAGGGGGTTGTAGGCATATCCAGGGTTCTCAGCCACCTGCATGGCAGCAGCCCGAGCGAGTTGATTGGACTTGCCGATGACGAAATTGTCGAAGTTATTTTCACGATTGAGGGCGCCTCGATGTCTGAGCTTGCCTTCAATAATTGTGTCTACACTGCGCTGCTGAACCCCATTGTTTGCCGGTTGGGTTACGACCGTTTGCTTATTTTTAGCTGCGCTTTCTGAAGCTGCCTCGCCGTTTACCACGAACCCCTGCTTCCTGTTTGCAGTGTCCGGGTCAGCAGAAGGATTGCGAAAATCCTCTTGCCGAACCTGCAAGCTAAGCTCAATCGGTTGCTGGCTGATCTCCTGCAAGATCTCCTGTATACGGTCCATGAACCGGGTTCGCACCCAATCGAGAATAAATCTATTGGGCGCAAACAATACAAGGCTGGCGCCCGATTGCTCGGCTGCCAATGGTCGTATCCAGGTATTGAATTGTTGGGCGGGGATTTCGTCCTTCAGATAGTCAGCACATTGTTGCCAGTAAGTTGCTGCCACTAGTTGTATCGCCTGTCTGTTGTTGTTTTATCCAAGAAGAGCTGGCAATTCTATCCAGCGATCGACCACTTATCCACTGTCTGAAGGCTAACCACGCATATTTTTGATTGCCTAAAATATTTTTATTTTTCAGTTACTTACAGCTCATCGACTTAAAAATACCGAGTCAAAACAAGCATAAAATATATCGTTTTTTTTCAGCCTGTGAATAAATATCTTGTGGATAACTTGTGTGCGGGTTTTGAGTAGTATTTTTCCCCACTTCAGTGCGTTCCCAAAGCCCGATTTTGTTGCCCATCGGGTCTGAACAAAGACAGGTCTCGCGTTGCAAGTTTAGGACAAAACCTCTAGAATTCCGCCTCTTTTTCCCAACCACTTCCAGCGACAAGTATGCGCTGGTCAAGTGACTGATTATTCGGACTATTTGCTATGAAGCGAACCTATCAGCCAAGCGTATTGAAGCGAGCTCGTACTCACGGGTTCAGAGCGCGAATGGCGACCAAGGGTGGCCGCCTGGTACTTAAGCGGCGCCGCGCCAAAGGCCGCGCTCGCCTATCTGCCTGATTGCACAGAACTCTGCTCACAGTCCGAACACTGAGATTGCGCTGTGGCAAATTCCGGCTTTCCAAAAGCAGTTCGCCTGCAAGAGGCCAGTGAATTCGAAGCGGTCTTCAGTAGAAACCAGTTCAAGGTTTCAAATCGTTTTTTCCTGTTCCTTGCATTGCATACTGAAATTGAGTCGCGACTGGGTATAGTCGTTGCCAAGAAAAACATTGCGTCAGCAGTGCAGAGAAATCGGCTGAAACGGCTCATTCGAGAATCATTTCGAATCAGTGCAGAGAAGCCGGAGAATAAGGACGTGGTTGTCCTGGTTAGAAAGAATGCAGACAAGCTTTCTAACTCGGAGATTCTGCTTAATCTGAATAATCTTTGGCAGGATCTGAAACTTAAATCCGGCAATAGAAATTCCAGGGCTGATCAGGCCAAGAGAGATTGACGCGCTAACCAGGCTGTCCAGAATAATGGCAAGTAAAATCCTTATTACTCTTCTTTCTATCTATCAGCGCGGGTTTAGTCTGCTTCTCGGTACTAATTGCCGGTTCTATCCGAGTTGTTCCCAATATACCAAGGACGCAATTGCTCAACACGGGGCCATCAGAGGCATGTGGCTGGGTACTCGTCGAGTATGCCGTTGCCACCCATGGCATGAGGGTGGATACGATCCGGTTCCAGGCTGCTGCGCCGGAACAGACGAGAAGGTTGCATAGAAAATGGACGTAACTCGTTTTTCTTTATATGGGGCTCTCGCGATAGTTACCTATCTGATGCTGTTGGCCTGGCAGGAAGACTACCCGCCTGTTGTCAGCAGTGCGCCAGCAAGCGAAATTCCCCAGATTGCTGACGCTGCTCCAGACCCCGTAAACGATTTACCCGCAGCGGTTCCCACCAGCAGCAACGACACACCAACAACTGCTCCTACAAGCAACCTGAATGTTTCTGCCGCTCCAGAGGCAAGCACTTCGGCGCAGAACCTTATCAGTGTCAGCACCGATACATTACAACTGAACATCAACCTGATCGGAGGCGATCTTGTTTCCCTGGCACTGCCTCAGTACCTGAAGCAATTAAATGTGCCAGATGACCCCTTTGAACTGCTCGAGCAATCTCCCGGGCGTAACTATGTCGCTCAGAGCGGCCTGATAGGTAGAGATGGGGTCGACGCTCCCGATAGGGCAGTCTATGCAACCGCGTCGAGAAATTATTCCCTGTCTGAAGGCGAAGACTCGCTGAGTGTCGACCTGGTCACCACCAGCCAGAACGGGTTACAGCTTACCAAGAGATATACTTTCCATCGCAATAGCTATCTCATTGACGTCAGCTTTATTGTCAACAACACCAGCAACGAGACATTTCAGGCGAACGCGTTCGGTCAGATCAAGCGGGACAGCTTTGACGACCCAAGTGATGTTGGAGGTCTGGGCAGGAGTTATCTTGGTTTTGTTACCACTTCAGCCGAAGATCCGTACATCCGAATTGATTTCGATGATGTAGATGACGGCAGTCAGACTTTCGATATGACAGGCGGTTGGGTTGGCTTTAGCCAACATTATTTCCTTACCGCCTGGGTACCGCCGGCTGCTACAGTTAATCGTTTTACCACCCGTAAAAACGATATAAACCAATACTTTGGCGAATTCACCAGTTCCGCATTTACGGTGCCTGCGGGGCAGTCAGACCAGTGGGATATGGCTTTTTACGCTGGCCCCAAAGACCAATACGTATTGGCAGAGATATCACCAAATCTCGATCTGACTATTGATTATGGTTTTCTCTGGTTTCTCGCCGCTCCCATATACTGGTTGTTACGACAAATCGATTCATTTATTGGCAACTATGGGCTTTCCATTATTGCTCTGACATTTGTAGTGAAGGCCATCTTCTACAAGTTGTCCGAAACCCAGTACAAGTCCATGGCTGGCATGCGCCGCCTGATGCCGAAGATGCAAGCGCTCAAGGAATCATACGGCGATGACCGGATGAAATTGCAGCAAGCCACCATGGAGTTATACAAGAAGGAAAAAATAAATCCTTTTGGCGGCTGCTTGCCCATGCTGGTGCAGATGCCTGTTTTCATCGCTCTCTATTGGGTGCTGATGGAGAGTGTGGAGTTGCGGCATGCTCCCTTCATGTTATGGATCAGCGACCTTTCTGTGCGCGACCCATTCTTTATCCTGCCGCTGTTAATGTGCGGCACCATGTATCTGCAAACCAGCCTTAGTCCGGCCCCGGCAGATCCCATGCAGGCGAAGGTAATGAAGTTCATGCCCATTATGATGGGAGTGATCTTTCTCTGGTTCCCTGCCGGCCTCGTTCTGTACTGGCTTACCAATGGTCTGCTTGGCATCCTGCAACAGTGGTACATCACTCGCAAGATTGAGGCCGCCTACCAGGCCAAAGCTGGTAAATAGACTTCCCCGTCACTGAGTTACTGAGGAAAGCATGACTCAGTTGGATGATGACACCATCTGCGCAATCGCTACACCGCCAGGTCGCGGCGGCATTGGAATCGTTCGCATTTCAGGTTCCGAAACAGAATCGATTGTTAAGAAACTCACAGGATCAGTTCCCGAATCCAGGGTAGCTGAATTCTCCCGATTCCTGGACGATGACGGAAATGTACTCGACGAAGGCATCTTGCTGCTGTTTCGAGCGCCAAATTCCTTCACCGGTGAAACCGTAGCGGAACTTCAGGGCCATGGTGGGCCCCAGGTGCTTAACGCTGTGCTCCGGCGAGTGCTTGCTCTCGGTGCCAGGTTGGCAAGGCCAGGTGAGTTCTCGGAACGAGCATTTTTAAATGGCAAGATTGATTTGCTGCAGGCAGAGGCTGTTGCAGACCTGATCGATGCCAGCTCAGAGCAAGCCGCGCGCAGCGCCATGCAAACCCTGCAGGGTGTTTTCTCTGCGCGCATTCACGAGTTGAACAAGCAACTCACAGAGATCCGGGTCAACGTGGAGGCAGCGATAGATTTTAGCGACGAAGACATCGATATCCTGGCAGACCAGCAGGTCGCTGAGGCAATGACCAGCGCACGAAGCATACTGCAGGAAATCTTCGTTCAAGCCAGGCAGGGTGCGTTGCTGAAGGAAGGTCTTAACATTGTAATTGCGGGCGAGCCAAATGCCGGCAAGTCCAGTCTGCTCAATTCCCTTGCCGGCACTGAAACAGCAATAGTGACCGACATACCAGGTACGACTCGAGACCTGCTAAGGGAACAATTGCATATCGATGGCTTACCTCTGCACATAACCGATACGGCAGGGTTGAGGATGACTGATGACCCGGTAGAACAGGAGGGTGTGCGACGAGCCCTGGGAGTCATTCATGATGCGGACAAGATTCTGTTGGTGGTGGACAGCACCCTTATCGATGAGGAGAGTGGCGGCCTGACTCAACACCTGGATCGAATACTGGAAACCTTGCTGGAATCGATACAGGGCCATCAACAACTTGTGCACCTGTTGCGTCGACTCTGCGTGGTAATGAACAAGACCGACCTTTTAGCAAATGCAGCAAGCGGTGAAACATCAACAAGCTATCAAGAGATTGATCTGCCGGTTTTCAACATCTCGGCAAAGCTGGGCTCCGGATTAGATGCTTTGCGACAGCATCTTAAGGCCAGTTGCGGCTTTCAGGCATCCGGTGAGGCTGCCTTTATTGCCAGGGAGCGCCATCTCATAGCTCTCAAGAATGCCAAGAAATCTCTGGATAGTGCGGGATCCGGGATAAGTAAGCATTCACCTTTGGAGTTGGTCGCCGAAGATCTAAGGATTGCTCAACAGCATCTGGGCAGCATAACCGGAGAGTTCAGCAGCGATGATTTACTTGGGGAAATTTTTTCCAGTTTCTGCATCGGCAAGTAAACATTGGACATCATGTTGGCAAATACCCAGCCTTCACTTAACAAACTGGTAGTAAATAGCGGCAATGTCAGCCGTGAACCTGACAGGCCAAATCTATCGACAGTTAATGCAGAACTAACAAGCCGCTATTACCGGGCTTATAAAGAGCCTTATACTTCGCTCAAGTTGTTGAAATTAAGTGAAAATATAAGGCTTTCCACAGATTGATAGCGCCCCTATAACAACAACATCAATACTTCTTCTATACACTATCTATTAATACTTATTTATTTATTTAGATTGTCAGTTGGGTGTATTGGAAAAGTTGATCTGCCGATTCACTTTTCACAGCCAATCTATATACTGCTCGGCCCCCGATCGGGATTTGGACAATGATGCAGCACAAAACACAGTTTCAGGTGATCGTAGTTGGTGGCGGACACGCCGGCACCGAGGCCGCATTGGCGTCTGCGCGTCAGGGAGTAAATACCCTGCTCATCACCCACAGTATCGAGACACTCGGCCAGATGTCTTGCAATCCTGCGATCGGCGGCATTGGCAAGAGTCACCTGGTAAAAGAAATCGATGCACTGGGTGGTGCCATGGCGCGAGCAACTGATCGAGCCGGCATCCAGTTCCGCGTACTCAACGCCAGCAAGGGACCGGCTGTAAGAGCTACCAGGGCACAAGCAGACCGGGTGCTGTACAAGGCAGCTATTCGAGAGTTACTGGAAAGCCAGGACAATCTCACATTGTTCCAGCAGGCGGTTGATGACCTGATTATTGAGCAGGGAGAAGTTCGCGGAGTTCGTACCCAGATGGGCCTGGATATTCTTGCCCGGAAAGTCGTGCTCACCACCGGAACATTTCTTGGCGGTAAGATTCACATCGGTCTCGCCAATAGCAGCGGCGGTCGTGCTGGTGATCAGCCTGCTATTGCATTGGCTCAACGTTTGCGAGAACTACCGTTTCGGGTCGATCGGTTAAAAACCGGTACACCTCCTCGCATCGATGCCCGTTCAGTGGATTTTTCAAAGATGCAGGTACAGCCTGGTGATCAGCCTTTGCCTGTCATGTCATTTCTGGGTCACGCCGAAGAACACCCACAACAGGTTAATTGTTATATCACCGCAACGAATGAAAAGTGTCACGAGGTCATCCGTGCTGGACTGGATCGTTCACCAATGTATACCGGTGTGATTGAAGGCACGGGCCCGCGTTATTGCCCGTCCATCGAAGACAAGGTCATGCGCTTTGCGGACAAGACTTCGCATCAGATCTTCGTCGAGCCAGAGGGACTTAACACCAACGAGCTTTATCCCAATGGTATTTCCACCAGCCTGCCGTTCGATGTGCAGATGGAAATGATTGGTCACATCAAAGGATTTGAGAACGCTCATATCACGCGCCCCGGTTATGCGATTGAGTATGACTTCTTTGATCCTCGTGATCTGCAATACAGCCTGGAGACGCGATTCATAAAAGGGCTTTACTTCGCCGGGCAGATTAATGGCACTACAGGTTACGAGGAGGCCGCTGCACAGGGTTTGTTGGCAGGACTCAACGCAGGACTCGCGGTGCGGGAAATGGACCCCTGGTGCCCTCGTAGGGACGAGGCTTACATCGGTGTACTGGTTGATGATTTGATTACCCTCGGCACAAACGAACCTTATCGAATGTTCACCAGTCGTGCTGAGTATCGGCTTACCTTGCGGGAAGACAATGCTGATTTGCGTTTGACTGAGAAGGCAAGAGAGCTCGGTTTGATTGATGAACAACGCTGGCAGTTCTTTTCTGCGAAGAAAGAGCATATCGAAACCACCATGAATGCACTTCGAACTCGCTGGGTACAGCCCAATAGTGATGAGGCGTACCGGGTAAATCAACTGTTGGAGAAGCCTCTGCAAAGGGAGTATAGCCTCGCGGACCTGTTGGCCAGGCCCGGTGTCAACTACACAGAACTCATGCAAGCCATGGGAGAAGAGGAAAACAGCGCGGAAGTTGAAGGCACCGGTGATGCTGAACAGTTGCTTGTGCAGGCGAAGCAACAAGCCGAGATCCAGATCAAGTACCAGGGATACATCGACCGGCAGGAAGATGAAATCGCTCGCCTCAAGCGTCAGGAAAGCACGTCGATACCGGCCGACCTGGATTACGAACAGATGCAGGGACTGTCGAACGAGTTAAAACAAAAACTCCTGCAGGCACGTCCGGAAAATATTGGTCGGGCATCACGCATCCCTGGTATGACGCCTGCCGCGATTTCCCTGTTGCTGATCTATCTGAAAAAGCACCAGGGGCAACAAGCACGCCAGGCTGGATAGAGGTCAGGAACTGGTGGCAACTCAACTGGCCACAAAGCTAGCCAGCGCACTCGCGGAACTCGAAATAGCGTGCAACGAACAGCAGCTCGATCAGCTGCAGCAGTTCCTCCTCCTGCTACAAAAATGGAACAGTAAATTCAATCTTGTTGCTGACAGCAGTGAAGACGAACTGCTGTACCGACATCTACTCGACAGTTTGAGTATCAGCGAATACCTGCGAGGTACCAATATTGTCGATGTCGGTACAGGGGCAGGGTTTCCCGGTATTCCTCTGGCCATCATTCATCCGGATATGAACTTTCTGCTGATCGACAGTAACGGCAAGAAAACCCGCTTCCTGTTTCAGGCAAAATTGGCGCTTGGCCTGGATAATTTGGATATTGAAAATTGTCGAATAGAGCACTATCAAAGTGATCGGCAAATTGATATCGTCACTTGTCGAGCCTTTTCGACACTAGAGGATACGGTGGCTTTGACCGGATCACTGTTGGCTGAGAGTAGTTACTTACTGGCCATGAAAGGCCGCTTTCCAGCGACAGAAATCTCCGCATTGCCAGCCGAATTCACTGTAAGCAGAACCATCAATTTGAAAGTGCCCGGGCTTAGTGGCGAACGACACCTGATAGAAGTGGCCCGGCTACCGCAAAATCCTGGATAGTAGATTAAAATAGATCAGCTTTGTCAGCAGGTGATAACCGGGTAAGGCGGCAGGCAGTGAAGAGAGTATAGGGAGCATAGAGAGTATCGTGGGAAAAGTACTGGCCATAGCAAACCAGAAAGGCGGTGTTGGTAAGACGACAACGTCGGTCAATCTTGCCGCGTCCCTGAGCGTCACCCGCAAGAAAGTCCTGCTCATCGATATGGATCCTCAAGGCAATGCCACCATGGGGTCTGGGATCAACAAGGCAGAGTTGGACTTGTCTGTCTACGACTTACTCACTGACCAGGCCAAAGTCGACGAAGTGCTGCAGAGCCCCGAAGAGAGTGACTACGATTTGCTGCCTGCAAATGGCGACCTGGTTGCTGCCGAGATTTCCCTGCTCGAGGCCGACAACCGCGAGACCAGGCTCAGAGAAATCGTCGAATCCGTTCGTGATCGCTATGACTTTGTGGTTATCGATTGTCCACCGTCTCTGAACATGCTCACCATTAATGCATTGGTGGCTGCGGATGGCGTGGTTATACCCATGCAATGTGAATACTATGCGCTGGAAGGTCTCTCCGCGCTGATGGACACAATTCGGGTAATTCAGGATCGTATCAACCCAGGTCTGAAAATCGAGGGCATCCTGCGCACCATGTATGATCCGCGCAACAAACTGACCTCTGAAGTGAACGGCCAGCTGTTTAATTACTTTGGTGATGCCGTATATCGAACGGTAGTTCCCCGCAATGTGCGTCTGGCTGAGGCGCCGAGTTTTGGCAAACCGGTGATCAAGTATGACCGGCAGTCCCGGGGCGCAATTGCCTACCTGGCGCTAGCTGGAGAAATGCTGCGCCGTAGCGAACAAGCCACAGCCCCGGCAGGTTAGCCCCATAAAACAACAACCCTTGGGTTAATGAGCGCTTACTAACATGAACGACAAGAAAAAACTGGGTAAAGGGCTGGATGCACTGCTGTCGCCGGGAAGCCCGCAAACAATGGCCAGCCTGTTGGGTGGTAAACCAAGGGAGCCGCAGCCAACCGAGTCGTCGCACGCCAGCGAAGGCGACCTGAAAAATATCCCCGTCGACCTGATTCAGCGCGGTAAATACCAGCCCCGAACCGATATGCACCAGGAGGCACTGGAAGAACTTGCTGCCTCAATAAAATCCCAGGGTGTGATGCAGCCCATCGTTGTGCGTCCAATCTCTTCGGACAAATACGAAATCATCGCCGGTGAACGGCGCTGGCGTGCCACCCAGATGGCAGGCCTGGATACGATACCGGCGCTGATCAAGCCGGTAGGTGATGAAGCGGCTATAGCCATGTCGCTGATTGAAAACATACAGCGCGAAAATCTAAACCCCATAGAAGAAGCAATGGCGTTAAAGCGATTGCAGGATGAATTCGAGCTGACCCAACAGCAAGTGGCCGATGCGGTGGGTAAGTCACGTGTCACTGTTACAAACCTGATTCGCCTCATTGGTTTGCATATTGATGTGCGACGTATGCTGGAGCATGGGGATTTGGAAATGGGCCATGCACGAGCCCTGCTTTCTCTGCCCGACCTGCAGCAACCTGAGGTTGCAAGACAGGTTGTTGGTCGTGGGCTTTCTGTTCGCCAGACCGAAGCCCTGGTGCGCAGGCTGCAAGCCGGCCCGTCCAGCGGCAAGCAAAACAAGGTTATTGACCCAGACATCAAAAATCTCGAGGAAAACCTGGCAGAAAAGCTGGGCGCCAAGGTGTTGATTCAGCACAGCGCGAAAGGGAAGGGCAAACTGGTGGTGAAATACAATAGTCTGGATGAACTGGATGGCATTCTTTCCCACATAAATTGACCATTTTTGGTATGCTACCGTGACCGAAATTTGGCGCAGTTTCGGCTTTGCCCAATCCCCTCAAAAACCCTGTATTTTCAGCCTATTCTGTTAATTGCACGTAGTTGCGATACCCCCCTAAAGTCCCTATAATGCGCCTGCTTTTTAGGTGATCACCATTGCAACAACAGGTGTTTGTTACGGGTGCCGTTGGGGGTCTCGGTCACAATCGTCTTGCTGTCGATTTTGGAAAACTGAAGTTGGACAAAAGATAACAGCTGGCTGGAGAGGCTCGGCATCAGATGCTGAGTTAATCGAATCGAACTGTGACTAATTTACGAACCCCATCCGTCTATAAAGTGATTGTCGCCCAGCTATTAGCGACAACCTTTATAGCCACTGTCTCTCTGTTATTGTCGGGAACCATCGCTGCCTATTCGATACTCATCGGTGGGCTGATAAGCGCATTGCCCAACAGCTATTTTGCCTTGCACGCTTTCAAGTATCAGGGAGCGAGCAATGCAGACAGGGTTGTTAAGAGCTTTATAAGAGGGGAGCTGGGCAAGATTGGCATAACCTTGGTGTTGTTTGCACTGAGCTTTACCCTGATAACGAATTTGAACGAACTCGCGCTGATACTTGGATTTATTTCAATCCATTTCACTGGCGTGATGGCTTCGGCGTTTATTGATTACCGCCCGAGCAGAAACTGATTACAGATGTTCTCTGACTAGCAGGGAACCCGTACCCGACGGACTCGGGGCAGCAAGTTACGTAAATAGAGAGACTAGAGAAAGTCGATGGCAGAGCTAGCCGACGCAGCCCACGCTGCAGCCGAACATGGCGCTGAACTTACAGTTCAAGAATACATCACTCACCACTTATCTTTCTTCACCTTTGGTCGTATCGACGGCCATTGGGGCTTCGCCCACACACCAGAAGAAGCTGCAGAGATGGGCTTCTGGGCAATCAATGTGGATACCATGGGCTGGTCCCTGTTCCTGGGAATTGCCTTTCTCTGGTTTTTCCGCCGCGTCGCGGTCAATGCTTCAGTAGACAATCCCACTGGCGTACAAAACTTCGTAGAGTCGGTCGTCGAGTTTGTTGATGCCAGGGTCTCGGAAGCATTCAACTATAAGAACGAATTGATAGGCCCTCTGTGTCTGCTGCTGTTTTTCTGGATCCTGTTGATGAACACAATGGATCTGGTGCCAGTGGACCTGCTCACTACTTTCGGTTTTGAGCCATTGCTGCACACAGTTTTCCATATCGAAAACTCGCCATTTAAGGTCGTGCCCACCACCGATCCAAACATCACTATGGGCATGTCATTCACCGTGTTCCTGATGATTATCTACTACAGCATCAAGAACAAAGGTCTGGGCGGCTTCCTCGGCGAGCTGGCTTTCCATCCATTTGGTAAGTGGATGATGCCTTTCAACCTGATCATTGAAGTACCAACACTGTTTGCCAAGCCAATTTCGCTCGGCTTGCGACTGTTTGGAAACTTATACGCTGGCGAACTGCTGTTCTTGTTAATTGCGTCCATGTTGGGGGTATGGCAGTTACCGGCACACTTTGTCTGGGCGGCATTCCACCTGTTGGTGATTCCGCTGCAAGCATTCGTCTTCATGATGCTGACAATTGTTTATCTCAATGCAGCCCATGAGACACCGCATCATTAATTTTTTTACACCATCTGAACTGAAGAAAATCTGGAGGAAAAAATGGAATTAATTTTGGCTAACACAGTACTGGGCGTATTGCTTGTGCTGGGCCTTGGCGCCGCTGGAACAGCGATCGGCTTCGGTATTCTGGGAGGCAAGTTCCTGGAAGGTTCTGCCCGTCAGCCTGAGCTGGCTCCCAAGCTGCAGGGCTCCATGTTCCTGGTTGCTGGTCTGATCGACGCGGTAACCATGATTGGTATCGGTATTGGCATGTGGTTCACCTTTGCCAACCCCTTTACCGCAGCATTGGGCGGTTAAGCTTTATCTTAACGAGCATTGAACTTAACGGGCATTGAGCTTAACCGGAGAATACCGTGAATATTAATGCAACTTTTCTAGGCCAGATGATCGCCATGGCGGTCTTTCTGTGGTTCTGCAGCAAGTACGTATGGCCACCTTTTATGGCCATCATGGAAGAGCGCAAGAAGAGAATCGCTGACGGACTGGAAGCTGCGGCGCGAGCCGAGAAAGATCTGGAATTGGCGCAGGCCAAAGTTTCGGAACAGCTGAAAGAAGCCAAGGGTGAAGCCGCAGGCATCATCGATCAGGCCAACAAGCGCGCGGCACAGATTGTCGATGAAGCGAAGGAACAGGCCAGGGAAGAAGGCCAGCGCATCATT
>CAYTLI010000036.1:0-18965 GCA_964438455.1 uncultured Pseudohongiella sp. | reverse complement strand
CCCATGAGTTGTGGTTTTTCCCAGGTGACACTTCGCTGGGTGATCCCGATGCGACCTTTGCCGAGATCGCGCGCATCCTCAAGCCTGGCGGTCGCTTTCTCGCCGTGGATCACCATGCGGCCGCGGATGCCGGGCCGGAAGTGGGCGGCACACTGCACCGCATCGGCGCCTCCCTCATTCAGGATTACGCGGAGGCAGCAGGTCTGACACTGATTCGCAGCTCCAATATGCACCTGAATCCGGAAGACCCGCTCACCAACGGCGTTTTCGATCCGGCCATTCAGGGACGAACCAGCAAGTTCGTCATGCTGTTCGAGAAATAGTCTTCAATGACAGATCAGGCGAGCAAGTGTGCAGTCTTTGCCGATCTGCATCGGGAAACTGAAACCTGGCTGATTCCGAACCCATGGGATCTGGGATCAGCCAGAGTTCTGCAAGGGCTGGGATATAAGGCGCTTGCAACGACCAGTTCTGGTTTCGCTTATACCCTCGGGCGCGCCGATGGCGAGGTCAGCCTGGAGGAAAAGCTGCAGCACTGTCTTCAACTCTGTGCTGGCACATCGATTCCGATCAATGCCGATTTCGAAAATGGCTTTGCAGACGACCTTGATAGTCTCTGTGACAACATCAAACGCTTGCTGGATACGGGTGTGGCTGGCTTTTCTATCGAAGACTATAGTCGCGACCAGCACCTGGTCTACGCAAAACAACAAGCAGTTGAACGCATTGAAGCGGCAGCGCAAACCATTCGTGCATCAGGCATTCCTGTGCTGTTAACCGCGCGCGCAGAAAATCTTATCCGTGGTGTGGATGACAGGGATGAAACCCTCGAGCGTCTGCAGGCGTATTCAGCCGCCGGCGCCGATGTGCTCTATGCGCCTGGCCTGGTAGAAATGGAGCACGTGGAAGAATTTGTCGCCAATACCGACAAGCCACTGAATGTATTGGCGCCATTTATTCGTGGCGGCAGTATGGAAAAATTCACTCGCGCCGGTGTGTGCCGCATCAGTGTTGGAGGCGCCCTGGCCTGGGCGTCGGTTAATCCTTTGTTGATGGCGGGCAAGGAGATGCTGGAGCAGGGCTCATTCTCCTGGTTGAAGAATATGGCCAGGGGCAGTGACATCCAGTCCCTGCTCAGGCAAGCCGGTAGCGACTAGTTTCGTTGATAAGTTATTTTCCCACCAACTACGGTCATCACCACTTCCGCGTTTAGTATTTCCTGTTCCTCAACAGCCATCAGGTCGCGATCGAAGACGGTGAAGTCTGCCAGTTTGCCCACCTCGATAGAGCCACGCAGGGATTCCTGGAAGGCGCCATGGGCAGGCCACAGGGTTAACATCTTTAACGCTGACTCCCTCGACACGGCCAGCTCCGGATGCCAGCCCGGACCAGATGTGCCATCCAGCCGCTTGCGCGCCACTGCTGCATAGAATTCGATACGTGGATCACCCACTTCCACAGGTGCGTCCGATCCGGCCAGGATCATCAGGCCACGATCAATCAGTTGTTGCCACGGGTATGCGTAGCCGAGACGATCCGGACCCAGGCGATCAGGTGCGAAGTTGAGATCGCCGATGCCGTGACTGGGTTGCATGGATGGCAGCACGCCCATGTTCACGAAGCGCTGTTGATCGGAGGGAGGAATGATCTGCGCGTGCTCCATGCGCCAGCGCAGGTCTGTGCTGGCCCATTCGCTGCGGGGAACGAAACTATAGGCTTCTTCGTACCAGTCGAGCAGGGAACGCACGGCGCGATCACCGATGACATGAGTTTCGATCTGTACACCCTTGCGCAGTGCTTCGTAAAGGATCGGCATCAACTCTTCCTTGGTTGTGCGATTCATGAAGCCGTTGTGGTCAGCGTCGCTGTAGTTGTCGATCAGGGCTGCACCACGCGATCCCAGGGTGCCATCGATAAATACCTTGATACCTCGCACATCGAAAAAGTAGTCGTCGGTAGTTTCCCGGCCGCGTTCATCGAGCATGGTCCATGCTTCGTCAACCGGGATTGCTGCATAAACCCTGTGCGCCATATTGCCTTCCCGGTGAATCTCCTGCATGAGATCAACCAGCCGGTAAGACATGCCGGCGTCCTGGGTCTGGGTCCATCCCATGGCGGCGTTTGCACGCAAACCGCGCAACAGGTTGTCCTTGAGATAGGCATCGGTGTCGGGGGGAATCAATTCGCGGAATACATTCATGGCGTTGGCAAGAACGTAACCATTGGGTGAGCCGTCGAGATCGCGATCGAATCGTCCGCCCTCCGGATCTGGTGTATCCCTGGTGATGCCAGCCAGTTCCAGCGCGCGGGAGTTTACCAGTGCAGAGACGCCATCAGCCCTGGGCATGAACAGCGGCTTGTCGGCGGTGAAGCGATCCACGTCGTACTTGTTAAGGAAGCGCTGCTCGTCAGTCCACTCCCTTTCGATCCAGCCCCGGCCCTGTATCCACTCGCCGGTTGGCACATTGGCGGCAAACTCCTCGATGGCTGCCACTGTCTCCTGCAGTGTTGGTATGCCGAACAGGCTGAGAGTCTTGGTTCTCCTTCCCACACCTTCGAGATGCTGATGGCTGTCGGTGAAGCCGGCATAAACCGTATTGCCTTCGAGGTCTATAGTGGTAGCTGCGCCGCAACGGTATTGTTCTGCCCCAGCATTGTCGCCGACATAGATGATCTGCTGGTCGAGTACAGCAACGGCTTCTGCCGTCCACTGGGCATCGTTGGATGTGTATACCTGGGTATTGAACAGAACCAGGTCAGCCTCGCTGCATCTGTTATTTGCCTGTTGTGCGGATTCCACCGCATTGGAATTATTCTGCGGCGTTGAGTCGGTATCGCCGCAGGCGATGAGCAATGTGGAAACTGTAATGAAGAAAAAACTACGACCCATGAGTTCTCCCGATAACGGTGCGAGCAATTGATTTAAACCTGACAGCCAAGTGACGCAATTTACAGGATGGAATGGCAATAGACAAAAGCACTTGAATGGGACAGGATGCCGGTAACAGGCCATTCATATTCAGCAATGGCGCCAGGGTATAAACCGGAGAATATAACGATGAAAAAACAACTCTTCTTTCTATTAATAGGCATGCTGCTTGGTTCTGCCAGTTTCGGGCAGGCTAACATGGAGCCTTGTGGCCCGGCCGGGGATCTCAGCGATGAATTCTCCAGCAACGTCGCTTCCGATTCCCGTTGTTTCGAACTGCGTATGTACACCGCGGAACCTGCAGTGGATGGAGTGGGTGGTATCGACAATCTGCACCAGCGATTTCGCGAAGAGGAAGTAGCGATCTTCGAGAAGCATGGCGCGGAGATTGTTGCCGTCTGGCAGAGACTCGATGACCCCAATACCCTGGTGTGGATGCTCGCCTATCGGGATCGGGCTCATCGCCAGGAGGTCTGGGCTGCCTTTGCCGCCGACCCGGCCTGGGAGGCACTGCGAAATAAATATCCGGTACCGCTAGCAGTGGAATCGTACATGATGAGCGCAGCGGATTATTCCAAGCTGAAATGAAGTGGCGTATCGCTTTCTGAGCGGAACGTAGTTTTCACTAGGGACTTCCACAGTATGGTGAGAATCACAGCTTGACGAATGTCAACGTGCAGGGATTTCTTGCCTACAAGGTGAGATATGTCGCAGTATTCGCCATTGAGCATTGCTATACTATTCCTACACAAAGCTGGATGTTCCAACTAAACGCGTAAGTTAAGACATTGCCCTGCTACAACCATCCAAACGCTACAACGGTAGCCACCTGTAATCGCTGCGAACTCGAGCTGTGCGGTATGTGCACGGTGTTCCTGGATCAGGGCGAGTATTGCGAAAAATGTGCGGAAGCGGTTCAGAGCGAAGCCTTTGTATCGAAGAAATCCGACTCCCTGAACAAGCCGGAACCGGAGCGTGCCCGTTCCGAGCCTGATCTGCCGCCAACCCGGGAAGAGAAACGCAAGGATGCGGATCGAATTTACATCTGGGCCGGTGTCGGTGGCTCCACCGCCATGCTCTTTGCTGCTATGGTGATCTATGCCTTCCCCAACCTGTTCACAGACCAGGCCCAGGTAGCCGTCTGGGCCGAAGAACAGCGCCTCGAAGACTGCCGCCTGGTGTTCGAAGAGATTACCTATGTGCTTCGATCTGGCGGTATGCCTGATGAGTCCATGCGCTGCGCGGGCACAAGTGCCCCGAATCTGGTTCGTCGCATAGGAAATGTAGTGCGGGTTGATCATCCCAACCCTGGCCAGTATGGTCTGTCCGAAATTTATGTCACCAACGAATCGCACCAGGTTCACCTGGTCGGCAACAGCTAAGGGCTGGATAAGTGAACAGAGTAGCCACACAGCGCGGATTTACCCTGATCGAACTGATGATCACGGTCGCCATCATTGGCATTCTGGCCAGTGTTGCCCTGCCTTCTTACAACATGTATAGCAACAGGTCCCAGTTCTCCGAAGCTGTACTGGCGGTAAGCCCCTATCGCACATTCATCGTGGTTGGCGCGGAATCCAACCGTTTCACCACGGTAGATGACATGGATGAGGAAACCAACGGTATCCCTGCAGGTATCCAGCGTACTGCGACAACTCATGGGGTGCATGTTTTCGATGGTGAGATCAGGGTGACCTGGCGCAACGATGGCAGCGCGCTCGATGGCACCAACTACACCCTGACTGCCCAGAATGTCACGCCGCCGATTCAATGGGTCGAAGGTGGCAACTGCCTGAATCGCGGTTTCTGCTAGTCGGGCAAGGCGTAGGCGAATATATAACCGCCTGGTACCTCTTCTTCTTCCGCTCCTTCGTTCACCTGGGTCTCTAACTGCAGAATCCCGCCACCGTCCGGCACTGTAACCAGCACATACTGCTTGCCAGTCGCTGGGCTGACATAACTCATCGGGGTTGCGGTCGAGGACGCGGGTAGTGGAGCCTTCCACAGTTCTTCCCCATTCATCACATCAATTGCGCGCACCGAGCTGTCGGTCACGCCAGCATTGAAGATCAACTCTCCGCCAGTGACGATGGAACCGGCCGAGTAAAACATGCCCATGGGCAGTGGCAACCCGGTTGCAATGCCCAACGGACCCATATCGGTTGTGGTTCCCAGCGGTCGACGCCAGAGGGTTTCCTGGTTTGCCAGGTCTACCACGGCGATTTCCCCGTAGGGTGGCCGCAGGCAGGGAGCAAAAACCGGGGACAGAAAGAAGAAAGAGTATACGGCGTAGGGCGTTCCAGTCTGTGCGCCACCGATCGCATAGTTATCGTCAGGGCTCGTTTCAGCCCTTGGTATCAACCGCACCACCGAGGGGTTGTGCAGGCTGTTAACAACCATCAGGTGATTGACTTCATCCACTGCGACACTGCCCCAGTTCATGCCGCCGGCAACGCCGGGATAGTAGATGCTGCCATAGCCGGTTGTGGGCGGAGTCAGCGGGCCCTCGTAACGCATGCGGGAAAACTGGATACGACAGGAGGCATGATCGAAGGGGGTAATGCCCCACATATCAGCCTCGGTCAGCATCGCGTGATCGAAGCGCGGCATACCCACGGAGAACGGTTGCGTTGGCGATGTGGTCTCTTCCGGGATGTCGGTTTGCGGAGTAGGTAACTCAGCGACTTCAGCCAGAGGTTCACCGGTTTCCCGGTCCAGCAGAAATAGCTGTGCGCGCTTGGTTGGAACGATTACTGCCTTGCGTATTTCGCCGTTAATGGGAATGTCTGCCAGGCTCGGTTGTGCCGGGACGTCATAATCCCAGATGTCATGGTGGGTAGTTTGAAAATGCCAGCGCACACGACCTGTCGCCGCGTCCAGGGCGACCACCGAACTGGCGTACTGTTCCATGGCTTCGCTGCGGTGCCCGCCAAAGTAGTCAGGGGTGGCATTGCCTGTCGGCACATAGACCAGGCCAAGTTCTTCATCGGTGCTGGTGAGGCTCCAGACATTGGGTGTGCCGCGGGTATAGGTTTCACCGCTGGGCGGTAAGCCGGCCCGGTCTTCACGACCCATGTCCCAGGCCCATACCAGGTCGCCAGTGACCGGATTGAATCCACGCACTACGCCGGATGGCTCTTCGGTTTCCTGGTTGTCTGCAACCCAGCCGCCTAGTACCAGCACATCATTGGCGATGGTCGGCGGAGAGGTAACGAAGTAGTAGCCCGGCTTGACCTCGCCCATGCCAGCCATCAGATCAATCTCACCGTTGTTGCCGAAGCCGGAACAGGGTAGTCCGGTCTCCCGGTCTACCGCGACCAGGCGGGCATCGGTGGTTGCAGTAAATATGCGCTCAGCACATTCGCTGCCTGCCTGTGCATTCTCGTTTTCGTAGTAGGTGACACCGCGGCAGGTATCCCAGAATCCGAAGCGCGCAGACTGGATCTCCGGATCATACCGCCATCTTTCCTCGCCGCTATCGGGATCGAGGGAGAGGATGACGTTCCTGCCGGTACACAGGTAGAGATCATCATCCACCTGGATCGGCGTTCCCTTGAATTCGCCTGGCACCCGGGTGCGGGTCTGCCACGCCAGTTCCAGCTGTGCAACATTGTCACGGTTAATCTGTGCGGACGGTGCGAAACGGGTGCCACGCTTGCTGGCGCCATAGTGCATCCAGTCGCCGCTGTCACTGAAGCTCTGCCCGGTACCAGCTGCAGTGGGAGTGCCGACATCGTAGCCGGTGTTGGCAATGAACAAGGCAAGGATAAATACCGCGAACGCGCCCAGGGTGATGTGGGTAGGGCGTTGCGCAAACAGGGGCGCAGGCTCGGCCTGCAACAGGCCACGACGAACCCGGGGTATGACAAACCACAATCCCAGGACGGTAAACATGGCCACCCTGGGCATCAGTGCCCAGGCGTCCAGACCGACTTCATAGAAAGACCACAGGTAGGTGAATAGCAGGAACAGGCCGTAGAGCTGGGCGCCGCGCTTGTCGCCGCGAAACAAAAGTACCGCAACAAGCAGCAACACGATGCCGGCCAGCAGGTAGTACCAGGAGCCGCCCGCCGCAATCAGGGTCATGCCCATTCTGCCCAGGCCCAGGCCGCACAGGCCCATCACGACCGCCAGAAAGCGAGGTTTTGGATAACTAACGAGACCGTCTGCCACTGTGAACTCCCCCAATTCAGCCCTGCAAAGTGGCGCTCATCATCTCACAAATTGTTTTGCAATCCGAACGCGCTGCTCTCGCGCTGTGCTAAGCAAGAATTGTCGAAGCCAATACGAATCCCAGGGTCATGGTAAGCACCAGTAGCGCGCCACTCAATCTGGGTGGCGCCGGCAATGGCAGATTGAAATAACGGCAGCCGGCGCCAATGAGGAATGCCAGTGCCAGGCCGAGAAGGGAATTAAGCATCATTCTCGGACTCCCCGGATTCCTCAGCCTCGCCATCTTGCCTGACCAGCCAGTGGTCGGTTACCAGGTATCCCGATGTCAGCGCCAACACGATGAAGGCACCCAGCATGGCAGTTGGCGCGGGCAGTGGAATGGCCAGCCAGTGGCAGCCGACGCCAATAAGAAATGCCAGCACGTAGCCGGTGACCAGCTTGATTCTCTCCACAGCCTCCACGGCAGACCCCGCTATACCTGGAGCGGGGTGGCTTCCCGGATGGACGCCACCCGCTTATCTTCGTATGCTTGGGATCATAACAAGAAGGAGTTCATGATGCGTAAGATCAACTCTCCCCAGGCCCTGCTGACTACTTTACTGTTGGCGCTGTTACCCTTCCTGGCCCAGGGCCAGTCCCTGTTCGACAACTACACCGATGTCACCCTGGATGACCTGGCAGACCCGGATCCCAATGAGTGGCTGATGTGGCGTCGCACTGCCAACAACTGGGCCTATAGTCCCCTCGACCAGATCAACAAGGACAATGTGGGATCGCTGCGGCTGGCCTGGTCCTGGACCATGGAGCCGGGCAAGCAGGAGACCACTCCACTGGTTCATGATGGTGTCATGTTCCTGCCCCAGGCCTGTGACTTTATCGAGGCAGTGGACGCGCGTGATGGATCACCCCTGTGGGAATATCGCCGCGCGCAGGTTGACCACGCGGCCACTTTGGCATGCGCCAATCGCAACGCGACGCTGTATAAAGACCAACTGATTATCGCCACCCACGATGCCTACCTGGTTTCCCTGAATGCGAAAACCGGTGAAGTCACCTGGGAAGTGCGTATGGGCGACTGGGAAATTGGCCAGCACTATTCCGGCGGCCCCCAGGTGCTGGACGGCAAGATCATCGTCGGCATGTCCGGTTGCTACTACATCAATACCGGTTGCTGGATTACCGCACATGACCCTGATACCGGCGCAGAAATCTGGCGCCGCAATACGGTGCCGCGCGTTGGGGAGCCGGGTGGCGAGACCTGGGGTGATGTGCCCAATGAGCAGCGACGCGGTGGCTCTGCCTGGATGCCCGCGAGTTATGACCCCGAGCTGGATCTAATCTACATGGGTGTGGCCGTGCCGATCCCCTGGGGCTCGATTCAGCGAGATACTCGCGGTGGTGACGTGCTGTATACCAATTCCACCCTGGCGCTGGAAGCGGATACTGGCGAGATCGCCTGGTACTTTCAATATATTCCTGGTGGTAACTGGGATCTCGATCATCCGTTTGAGCGCATAGTTGTAGAATCAGAAGTGACACCTGACCCCGATGCAGTGTCCTGGATGAATCCAAACATTACTTCCAGTGCCAGTCGCAAACTCATCACCGGTGTGCCAGGCAAGACTGGCATCGTCTGGACCCTCGATGCAGAAACAGGGGAGTTTCTGTGGGCGACGGAAACCAACTTCCAGAACGTGATCGTCGGTGTGGACATTCCCAATCACAAGGGCATCACTAATCCCGATCTGGATATCACCGAGATACGCCAGCGCAAGTATGTGTGCCCTTCAACAACAGGTGGCATTAACTGGAACTCGGTGGGCTATAGTCCCCAGTCCAATTCGCTCTACATTCCCAGTAATAATGTATGCATGGAGTTTTACCTGAATCCGGTAAATCCGGTGTTAGGGGGTTATCACAGCTCCGCAACTTCCATTAAAGAACCCACGCCGGACCAGAGCGAAGAAATTGGCCTGTTCACCGCCATCGATGTGGCAACTGGCGCCAAGAAGTGGCAGTACAGCCAGCGAGCTGGTGTCACTGGCTCGGTGTTGACCACCGGAGGGGGCCTGGTATTTGTCTCCGATGATGCGCGCAGGTTTCGCGCCTTCGATGCGGATACAGGTGACATCCTGTGGGAGCAGATTCTCAATTCCTCGGCTGGCGGATTTCCCATGACCTACACGCTGGATGGAGTTCAGTATCTCGCGATCGCGGCTGGCGACGGGGTGAACTACCGGGTGATGACGCCGGAGATACGGCAGCGCCGGGGTGGCAACACACTCTATGTGTTTCGCCTTCCCTGAGTCTGGGATTTGATCAAGGAATATAGTCTATGAAGTCTACTCTCGCTGAAAAACTGGCGCGTTTGTTCTTGCCGGCGTTGATACTCGTTGCCTGCGATACAGAGCAACAGGTAAGCGCACCGGCAGACTCAACGCCCGACATGGAGCCGATTGCCACTGCAAGTGATGACCTGTCCCCACACCAGCAGAACGCCAGGGATTTCCTCGAAGAGCTGGTCAACATCAACACCACCCATAGTTCCGGTGACAATACTGCTGCTGCCCAGGCCATGGCAGACCGCTTGTTGGCCGCGGGTTTCCCTGAGGAGGATGTTCAGGTAATCGTGCCTGCTCCGCGCAAGGGCAACCTGGTGGCCCGCTACCGTGGCCGCGACCTGGGACTGAAGCCCCTGCTGCTACTGGCGCATATCGATGTAGTTGAAGCCGACCCGGCTGACTGGACCCTGGATCCGTTCACCTTTACCGAAGAAGATGGCTATTACTACGGTCGTGGCGCCAGTGATGACAAAGATGAAGCAGCAATTCATGTCGCCAACCTGATACGGCTGAAGGAAGAAGGCTTTGTGCCGGATCGGGACATCATTGTCGCGCTCACAGCCGATGAGGAAGGGGGTACTCACAATGGTGTGCAGTTCCTGTTGCAGAACCATCGCGAATTGATCGATGCCGAGTACGCACTCAATGAAGGTGGCGGTGGTTCCATTCGCGATGGGGTCTATATTTCCAATAACGTGCAGGCAAGCGAGAAGGTCTATCAGTCGTTTACCCTGGAGGTTACTAATCCCGGTGGGCATAGTTCCCTGCCAGTCAAGGACAATGCCATTTACCACCTCGCCGATGCGCTGGCCAACATCCGTGATTATGATTTTCCGGTGCAGCTAAACGAGGTAACCCGAACCTATTTTGAGCGCACCGCCGACCTGGAAGAAGGGCCTCTGGCTGAGGCCATGCGCGGCATCTTGCAGACGCCACCCGATGAGTCATCAGCCCGCTTGCTGGCGGACTTGCCGGCATTCAACTCGCGCATGCGTACAACCTGTGTTGCCACCATGCTCGATGGTGGTCATGCGGAGAATGCATTGCCGCAACGCGCAACCGCGACGGTAAATTGCCGCGTACTGCCGGGTGAATCCATCGAAGCAGTACAGCGCACGCTGCAAGCGGTTGTTAATGACAGCCAGGTAAGCATTACGCCGATCAATTCGGCAACCCAGTCGCCGCCCTCGCCGCTGACTCCACCCATACTGGAAGCAATAGAATCTATAACAGATGATATGTGGCCAGGAGTACCGGTGATACCGACCATGAGCACTGGTGCAACGGATGGTCTCTATCTACGCAACGCAGGTATTCCTGTCTACGGGGTATCGGGAATATTTGGTGATGTAGATGATGTGCGTATTCATGGGCAGAATGAACGCATCATGATCCAGTCGTATTTCGAAGGGCAGGAGTTTCTCTATCGTCTCACCAAGGCCATGTCCCAGGCTGGTGACGGCGCATAAATCGCCTTAGTCGCTATCCCTGCGCCGGGTACCATTAACGGTAAAATTCCCTAGCTGGGTATATAGCGTACCAACCAGCCGGTTGCCATCAATGGTGCCGGCAAAGTTAACCGGCGCGTCATCGGGAAGGGCGGCAATGGTGGAGCTATTGCTGGACCAGGACAGGCGACTGCCGGTAAATGCCACCGAATCCGCTTCGATGCTACGTATGCCTTCAATGGTCAGGGCCGGTGGATCAGTGATTCTCCACACTGCGGCTTCGGGAACGTTGCCGGACTCTGTTTCGACATCCCACACACCAACCGCGATCGGTTCGATATCACATGAGCAAAGCAGCAGGGTGAGGCAGCCTGCGAGAAATCTTCTCAAGCCTCACCCCGATGCGGAATGCATTCATTCGTCGTCATCGCTTCCTGCGAGCAGAGCGGTGCCGTCGCCATTCAGGCCTTCCACTTCATAACGCCTCCAGCCTGCAAGAATTCCCTGCAGTCCATGGTTGCCCTCATGGCAGGCATATTCATAGATCGGGTCTTCAATGTTTCTCAGTGGAAAACGTGCAGACCAGCTCTCATCCCATGAGCGCGGATCAGAGACGGTGAAGTCATAGTCCAGCGTGTTGTCATCCAGACGAGTGATGCGTTCCTCAATGACTGCCTCGGTAGAAAGACCGCGGGGATTGTCGTCATAGAAGAAGTGACGGGTACTGATGACCAGAGTGTCGCCATCCCAGCGCGCGATGGAGTCGCCATCCCAGCGACGGATATTGCGTTCCTGGTGCTCTTCCGCAAATGGAATGATGCGTGCCCGATGCACCATCTCGCTGAGAATCATCACATGATCGGCTGTCTGTACGATCTGCACATTGTTGTTATAGGAGCCGGGTACCAGGGGTGGTCCGGCACCGTTGCTGCGCAGACAGCGATCGGCCAGTGTGCGAGCCTCCGGGCCAAAACTCAGGCGACGATTCTCGGCACGAATCCGCGCGCGTTCCTGACCAGTGGCGTTGAGTGCCGGCACGCGACCATTGGGCGGGTCATAAACCAGCGAGGTACGCCGATCGGCTACAGTTTCGACGCCACGTTCATACCAGAATTCATTGTAGGAAATAACTCCGGGCGGATAACCCGCGCCGCCGACCGAATCGATGATCAGATCCCGGTTCTGGCGTCGGTTCTCGTACGCCTGCCATTCCTGTGCCTCGACTTCACTCAGAACTTCCTTGTCTGCCAGCTCGGTCGGACGGTTTAGCGGTGTGAGTGTGCGGTAAGTATAGATTCCCTGCAGATCGGGAACGCCATCTGCGGTGCGGGGAATATCATTGGATTGGGCCGTCGCGCCAGTGGCCACGAAGACGCCCAGGAGCACCAGTAATGCGGATTTATAGAAAGTAATGGAGAGTTTCATGGAGACTTCCCTATTAGATTAATTATTCGGGACGACTTGAGCTTACAGTCTAGTGTTTCCGCCACTGCTTTGCCAGCTTGATGCCGGACGTTTGCGTCGGGCTAGAGCGAGGAAAACAGGGAATAAATCAGGATCAGCAAAAAGGGTGAGGTCACTATCGCGGTAAATTTCAACAGCGCCGCATAGTTGAAAGGCCAGACCTGCATGGCGCGGGCCGTAGACTTGAGAGATTCCAGTGCCAGGATATCTTCATTGCTGCCCTTGCTGGCAAGGTCGTCTCCCAGGTTTCTCTGCAATGCCCGGTAGCGATCATTGATAGATTCGAGAAACTTCTCCTGCGCTTCGTGCATACGTGCAGACGTGGCGTAGAGCGGAAGAAAGAATGCGATGCTGGTGATTGCGATATAAGCAGCGAGCATGGCGAGGTTGTACGGGTCGAACAACTGCAATCCATAGTTGCTGGTATTCGATATCACGCTAGCTGCAGCAACCAGACCAAATATGAGCAGGCCCAGGTACAGGTTACCTGACTGGGACTTGAGGCTGCCGAGACCTCCGCAGCCATCGGTGTGAAATGGCTGAATATTTACCCTGAATCCGAACAGCATCTTCAGGATGACGTAGGCAAAGTACAGGCGCAGGGTGAGATAGGTCAGCAGGTAATAGAGCAGGAAAGAATGAATTGGTATTAACCAGCCCGCGTAGTAGCTGCCAACATCAAACCATGCGCCGGGCGACTGAATCACAAAAAAGGAGAGCAGGGCGACCGTTCCTCCGCACACATAGGGAAGCGCCACTGTAGTCTGATTACCTAGTTGTGTCTTGGTATAGCGCCTCACTTTCTTCCACTCTGCTTCCGTCGCCAGGATCACACCCGAGTCGACAAGCTGGCGCAGGGTACGGGGATAGGCTCCAAAGTAGGCTCCGGCAATATACATCAGAGTGGCGATCGCCAGCACGAACTGGTTCCACCAACCGATGTCGTGAATCAGGTCCAGGGAGAGTCGCTCGTTGGTGAAGCTGCCTTCAATGGTGGTGATGATCGCAGCCGAGAAACCGGAAAAGGCCGCGACAAGTGCTGCGATGACGGGAGAGTTAATGGCGAAACGCCCGAGCACAGAGCCCAGGCGGTCGCCATGAATCAGGCTGAAAAGACCCAACTGATGTTGCTGATGGGTCCGATCACTATCCGATGCGTACTCATTCATGAGATGAGTGTTCGGCATACTGGTTGAGCTTACTGTGCGAACAGGTTTGCCTGGTTCACCACGAACGCGCGGATAGCCTCGGCTTCCCCGTCTTGCAGAAGCTCATTAAAGGAAACCATGCCCGCATCCTGCAACTCGCCATCAAGTACTACGGCAGTCCAGCTATCTTCAGTCATCAATCTGCGGCTGAAGCGAAGATCTGGATAAGTATCGGGCCGCAAGGACACAGCCATAGGACCATGGCACACTGAGCAGTTCTGATTGTAAGCAGTCTCACCCAGAGAGATGTACTCGTTAGTGGCGTCAATACGTGGCAGCTCAAACTCACTGTCATCGAGTGTTACTGCCGGTGCCGTGGGCAACTCGGCTTCACCCCCAATGCGATAGATCAACAGGCGGGAGTTATTGGTCGAAGCAACTGTTGTAGATTCAACGCCCGCGGGCAGGGCAGGTGCGCCAGCAAGCAGAGCAATGTGCTGCTGGCCATCCAGCATGAATGTCGACGGTGCCGCCATCACGCCTGCCTGGGTTGGCGAAGACCAAATCTGCTCACCTGTTGCATCGTTGTAGGCAACAAATTCGCCGGCGCGGGTGCCCTGGAATACCAGGCCGCCTGCAGTTGCCAGCACGCCAGCGTTGCCGGTACCAACCACATGGGGAACCGACCAGACTTCTTCCTGGGCAATTGGGTCCCATGCCTTCAACAGAGCGGCATTAACAGGCACTTCCGGTTGGCTCATGATCAGTTGAAATCCGCGGCCGAAATCTACGCCTGTATTCCAGCCGTCGGGATCGGGGACGAATTCATTGTCCGCGACATAGCCCATGAAATTCTCGGTAACAGGGATATAAACCAGGCCAGTGTTCTGGCTATAGGCCATGGGGTACCAGTTGTGTCCACCCAAGGGGCCAGGTAGCACAACTGCGCCAACGCCTGTTTTGTCGAATCTTGCTTCCGGATTCTCTACCGGTCGACCTGTCTCAAGGTCTACATGGCTGGCCCAGTTCACGGGTGTATAGGGTTCAGCTGAAATCACTTCTCCGCTTGCGGCATCGAGCACGTAGAAGAATCCATTCTTTGGCGCCTGCATGACTACCCGGCGCATTGCACCGTCGATTTCCAGGTCCGCCAGCATGATGTGTTGGGTGGCCGTGTAATCCCAGGTCTCGCCTGGCACAGTTTGATAGTGCCAGCGATAGCTTCCGTCATCGGGGTCCAACGCGACTATAGATGAGAGGAATAAATTGTCGCCGCCTTCTGGGCTGCGCAATGCCTGGTTCCATGGTGATCCATTGCCGACGCCAATGTAGAACAGATCGAGATCCGGGTCATAGGCCATGGCATCCCACACTGTGCCGCCGCCACCCAGAGTCCACCAGCTACCGGTCCAGGAGTTGGCAATATTTGCCATCACGTCGTTTTCGAATCCATCGGCAGGATTGCCGGGAACCGTGTAGAAGCGCCAGGCCTGTTCACCACTCTGCGCATCGTACGCAGTGACGTAGCCTCGAACACCATACTCTGCGCCACCATTGCCGATGATGACTTTGCCCTTTACTACCCTGGGTGCGCCAGTGATGGTGTAGGGAATATCTGGATCGACAGTCATGACTTCCCACAGAACGTCACCACTTGCTGAATCCAGTGCTACCAGGCGTCCATCCAGTGTGCCGACGAATACCTTGCCGTCCCAAACGGCCACGCCACGATTTACCACATCGCAACAAGCATCCCGCCCTTTGGCGCGATCCACCCGGGGGTCATAGGTCCACAGGCTCTCACCGGTGCGCACGTCAAAGGCATGCACCAGGCTCCACGCCGTAGAAACATAGAGGGCACCATCTACCACAATAGGCGTAGCTTCCTGGCCACGACTGGTGGTGACATCGGCAAACCAGGCCAGACCCAGCTGATCAACATTTTCACGGTTGATCTGATCCAGTGGGCTGTATCGTTGTTCATCGTAAGTGCGGCCATAGCTGAGCCAGGCGCTCTGTTCATCGTCGGCGCCGGCGAGTCGCTCGGCATTTACTGCGGCAGGGTAGTCCTGTGCAGAAAGCGTACCTGCAAGGCAAGCAAGAAGAAGGGCAGAGATCGTGTAACGAACGCGCATGATGTGAGATTCCCTGTGTTCAAAGAAGGCGAAGTGTTACATATCGGGATAAGGGCTACAATGTGAATTCAGTCTACATGGGGCGAGCAGGCATGGCGCGCAGGCGGATCGCTGGTGCCGCCCCAGATTGCCTTGCAGACTACTACCGGGGACTCTATGGCTGCTGCTGATACAAGTGGAAAACTGGGGCTCGCTGCCCTGGCGACAGGAGTAATCCTGCTACTGCTCGGGATTGCTGAAGTGCTTAGCGATTGGCGATTTTTTCAAAGTGCCACCTCGGTAGAGGGCATCGTGTGGTTTACCTCCAGCAGCGCCGATGACGGCGGCCGGGGAGTTCGCGTGCGTATTCCCGTCGCACAGGAGGAAACCGAGATCTGGGTGCTGCCCTATCATTTTCCAAAGACGGCAAATGCAACTGTGACCGTTGCCTGGCCAGAGGGTCGGGAGGAAGAGGCGCGAATCAATTCCCTGGGAGAAAGGCTTGTTGTGCCGCTGCTCTTTTTCATCTTTGGATTGCCTCTGCTCTGGGTGTCTCGTTGGTTGAGAGATGATTCCTTGCCCGATTGGGCAGAGGAAAACCTCCACAATATTCAACCTGCCGGTGACCAAGCGGTAATGGATGACAGCAATACAGATGACCCTGACAAGTAGCTGCCCAATTTCAACTTAGAACTAATTTTGTAATTCAAACACATGACGGATTTTCTGTTACTCGCATTCATTTTTCTCTTTGCCGGCATCGCCATGGTTCCAATCGCGGCGAAATTGAAACTGGGTTCGGTGCTTGGTTATCTTCTTGCCGGCATTGCCATAAGTCCGATCCTGCTCTGGTTACATGTGGATGTGATCTCCATCCAGCATTTCGCAGAATTCGGTGTAGTGATGATGCTCTTCCTTGTGGGTCTTGAGCTGGAACCGCGCATGCTCTGGGAGATGCGTGCCAGGCTGTTGGGGCTTGGTGGTCTGCAGGTGGGGCTAACCAGTCTGGCGGTGATGGCTGTTGCGCTGCTCCTCGGTCAGCCTTGGAGTATGGCTCTGGCTATCGGCTTGATTATGGCTTTGTCATCTACGGCGATTGTGTTGCAGACCCTGAACGAGAGGGGGCTTATGCGCTGTGATGGCGGTCAGGCGAGTTTCTCTGTACTCCTGTTTCAGGATATTGCGGTCATTCCCATGCTGGCACTTTTGCCCTTGCTGGCCATACCGGAGTTACTGGATGCGGCCTCCGGAATTGAATCGGCAGCTGTCGACGACCACGGTGGTGGAGATGATCACGGGGCCGGGTTCAGCCTGGTTGAGGGACAGCCGGGCTGGCTGGCCATGTTGATTACCGTTGCTGCCATTGCCTTCGTTGTTGTTGGTGGCAGTCAGCTCACGCGTCCGTTGTTTCGGTTTATATCCATGGCAAACCTGCGTGAGTTGTTTACCGCAACCGCGTTGATGATTGTGATTGGTATAGCCTTGCTAATGACGCTGGTTGGGCTCTCTCCGGCGCTGGGTACCTTTATGGCCGGTGTGGTGCTCGCCAACAGTGAATATCGGCATCAACTGGAGTCTGATATCGATCCCTTCCGTGGCCTGTTGCTGGGTCTGTTCTTCATGACTGTCGGTGCCAGTATTAACTTTGCTCTGTTGTTCGAAAACTTCGCCAGCATAGCCGGCCTCACCCTTGTGCTCATCGCCATCAAGGTGTCGGTGCTGTTGATGCTCGCAGTCAAGTTCAATCTGCGCGGATCAGATCGCTGGCTCTTCGCCCTGGGTCTGGCGCAGGCAGGCGAGTTTGGTTTCGTGCTGTTGTCCTATGCCGTGGGCATTGCAGTCATTCCAGCAGCGCTGGCTGACCAGCTGTTATTGATCGTGGCCTTGTCCATGCTGCTGACCCCAATACTGTTCCTGCTCTTCGATCGCGTAATCGCGCCGCGCTATTCCCAGAAAGAAGAGAGGGATGCTGATGAGATAGATTTCAAGCAGAAGGTGCTTATCGCTGGTCATGGCAGGGTGGGTGGCATCGTCAATCGCCTGGTACGCTCATCTGGCCATGAGACAACTGTTATAGATTACAACTCCGAACACCTGGAGATGTTGCGAACCTTTGGTTTCCGCGTCTACTTTGGTGATGCGACCCGACCGGACCTGCTCCATGCGGCGGGTATTGAGGATGTGGATATCTTCGTTATCGCCATCGACAATCGCGAGCAGATTACCAATCTGGCAAAGCACGTGATCAAACATCACCCGCATGTGAAAGTTATTGCGCGTGCCACAACCCGACACCATGTTTATGACCTGTGGTTTGCCGGGGTCAGGGAAATCATTCGGGACACTTTCGACAGCTCGGTGCGTATGGGCCGTGTCGTGCTGGAGAACATGGGTCACTCTCTGGACGAGGCCAACCAGTTAGCCGAAAGGTTTACTCAAATCGATCGCCAGCAAATGCGTGATCTTGCCGATCTCTATGACCCCACCATTCCGGCGCACAAGAATCCGGGCTATGTGAAGAAAGTGCGGGAGCTTAATGCAGCATGGGAGGCAGAGCAGAAGCAGCCCGGCAGCGAGGAGTCGCTGCCCGAACAGAATCCTGCTTCCTGATCTCAGGCGTTGAGGCTGCTGCCTGATGTCTCGGTGAGCATCCAGACGCAGATGAATGATGCTGCGGATGCGATGGCCATGTAGACCGATACCCAAACAATGGCGTATTCGGTCCACAGAATCGTGGCGATGGTTGGTGCAAATGCACCGCCGACGATGGCGCCTATCTGGTAACCGAGTGACGCTCCTGAGTAGCGAACCTCGGTGGAGAATAACTCAGTGTAGAAGGCAGCCTGTGGTCCATACATCATGCCAAGGGCTCCGAGGCCGCCACTGATGCCGATGATGGCGAGGATGAAATTGCCGGTATCGACCAGCGGAAACAGGACGAAAGACCAGACACCCATCAATACTGCACCCAGCATAAACACACCGCGACGGCCATGCCGGTCTGAATAGGACGCGGCTATTGTCTGGAAGGGAATCTGGATCGCTGATGCAATCAATACGGCAGCGAGCACCTGGTCCCGACTCATGGCGGCACCGCCCGGGTCTGATCCATAAGCCAGGATAAACCCGATCAATATATAGAAACACACCTGGATAGAAAGAAAGGCGCCGGCTGCCAGTGCAATGGTCTTTGGATACCTGGAGAGGGCTTCAAGTACTGGCGAGCGTTTGACCGCGGGAGCTGATTCATCGTGATGATGCGCTTCGCGCAACAGTTCCAGCTCCTTGAACGCTTCGGTTTCTTCCAGATGCAGCTGGATGTACATGCTGATGCCAATCAGGATGAC
>CAYTLI010000035.1:0-19275 GCA_964438455.1 uncultured Pseudohongiella sp. | reverse complement strand
CATCCTGGCTGGTGACCACGGTATCCGCGCACGGAGAAGACTCTCCATACTCGGGAAAACAGAGCCCCTGGTGCTCAGTCTCTCCTGTAGGACACTCCGGAACACCGACGCACTCGATAAACTCGCCAAACTCGTATCTCGAGTAGTCTGTCCCGGTGCACTCGTCTGTGATGAAATATCCGTGTGCATAAGGATCAATCCCGCCTTCCTCTTCTTCCGGTTGCTCCGTCCTGTGATGGTCACCCATCCAACCCACGCACCGTGTCTCCGTTTGTGTAGTCCGCGGAGAAAACACATTAGACCCGGGCACGTGGCAGACAGGCTGGTTTCTTTCGACACAAGAGCCGTTGACAAGTATCTGATTAGGCGAGCAGTTGCTCGGCTTCCTACACACAGGCACGGTGACAGCCGAAGCCAGTTCATAGCCGCAGTAGACATGTTGATCGGTATTTCCCCACGACAGAGTGTGCGTTCCGTTAAAAAATTCTATAAACGGAACCGAGACTCCGTGGTACCCGGCTGTTCGTTGCACTGGATAGTAGCTGGACGGCACGTCTACGGCCGGTATAATAATAAGACAGTGATCAATCTCAATAAACGTCCATTGTTGCGTGTTCTCGTTGAAAAAAACAACACCACGCATCAAAGGAAGAAAATCCACGCGCGTAGTGTTTATGTAGTAGTTGTAGTCAATGTGACTGTTGTTACAAGACACAAAATCGGTTTCGGCAAATATAGCTTTGTTTTCGGATATCGATCGCAGAACTATCGTGGTTGTGGCTTGCAAAAGAATCTCAATATCGTTATACGCGTACACAGCACCGTATTCAATAACGTATGGATCTCCTAGAGACACGTTTTCTCCGGAAATTTTGATGGTCTGGTTAGAAAGCACGATGTATATAGTATAAATCTCTCCCCATGTGACATTCCCCACAGTGCCATTGGACGAGTCCACGATAAAAGTATCTCGTGGACTGCATGCAACCGTCAAGTTAAAATATTGAATCGGTTCTACAAAATCATCCGCCTCTGCTACTGAAAACAAGCACGGCGATTCTTGGTAAATAACAACGGCTTTGGACCCGATAGTATTGGTCACCGTAGACGCCGTCGTCCGGTTGGTCACTGCGTCAAACGACTCGAACGTCTCCGTTGCTGCGGGCAACTCGGCTTGAGATACCTCCGGGTACCACGTATAATCACGCGTGTCGATAAAAGTCGTTGTGTTTGTGCGAGTATCGTGAATCCCGTAGTTGAGATCGCATAACACGAGCCACGACGTTGTGTTCAGTATAACCAGAAGCTGGCAAACCATCTTTATTGAGATGTTTTTTCTGTTTACGTTGCTGACGAGCGCTGCAGCTCAAACCACCAACACGTCTGAGCCCGGGTGTTTTGTTTCGGCTGGGTACTCCACGCTCTTTCGGCCAGAGAACCGGTTTGATTACACGTGGGCGTCCACGCAGTGCAGGTACCCGAGGAATATATCCGGCACGGGACTTCCACGTTGTGCCTGTGACTTTGGGCTCAATGTCTCTGTGGACAAAGGCGACTACTACGCCGTCACTTGCAACGGGTCGGGCACTACTTCGCTCACGGTGCTCACTGGGCCGCAGGGGACGGATTTCGTCCTGCCGTCGTGTCCCAGCGACGTGCCCAGATGTGTTGGGTTTTCCAATTTGGAGAACGCGAGTTATGCCGGTGTTTGTCTCCGGGCTGAGTACGACGTGGGTGAAGTCCCCTTTGCTGTTTACGCGTATGGGACGGAGCACGTCTTTGACAACGCGACGTTTGAAGCCGTGCCGGATGGATCAGATGCGTTTATACATTTTTCTAGGTCGGGGAATATTGATGTACGTGGATTCGATGGAAACGCCGGAGACGATATTGTCCAACAGTATCTGGCCCCGCTTGTATCTGCACTGAATCTTTCGACAGCGTCTCCTTTGCAGACTTATCTTCAAGGAGTTACTATCAAATACCCTGATTCGAGCAAACAGCATGACCAGTTCACGGCTACTCTGTGGTCCGGGAACGCAGGTCCGCCTGTCTGCGAGGTCGGGGTTGATTCCGGGGTCAACGAGAATTTCCCCGTAAAGTCAATCAGATTGGCTGATTACTGCCGTATCCCGCCCAACTCGTCCATCACCACCAGAGGCTTTGAGCTCGAGTACTCGGTCGTGGAGGCATGGTTCGCGCTGGGGGTTATGTTTGGGTTTACGGATAAGTTTGAACAGACGCAGTCAAAGAACTGGTCTCACTATTTTCGACCTGATACTCAGGCAGAGAACAAAGGGTTGCATGACTTGGTTTTCGCTGTGTTGTCGGCGGTGTTTAACGTGTTTAATGTTTCGCCGGATGAGTACTATACGTGGGGCGAGTATCTTGGAGTGGAGGATGGGTTTTTCAATAGCTCTTGTGGGACGACGGTGTTTCCAGCGGTAGTAGAGGAGGAGGAGGATGCTACATATATACAAATATGTTCAGAGTTTGGAGACGTGCTTCCCGATACAAGATTTCTACTGTATTCTGCATCAGGAGAAATTTCACCTGTTGTAGTTGATGAGATTTATGTGACAAAAACAAATAATCGTTATACATGCGGATTGATACCATATAGAGAACAAAACATGTATACAGTAGCCGTTTCCCCGGTTTCGGAAGACCGAACAATAACAACATTTAATATATCTGCACCGTCAGGAACTGTTCTCTACTCCCCATTTGGCCTGTGCCCAGAATT
The DNA here is from genome assembly GCA_964438455.1 of uncultured Pseudohongiella sp. GTDB lineage: Bacteria > Pseudomonadota > Gammaproteobacteria > Pseudomonadales > Pseudohongiellaceae > UBA9145. The sequence goes on along the minus strand of CAYTLI010000035.1, from coordinate 16,529 downwards.
GTTTTCTGCAGAGTTGTTTATACCAGGCAACAGGGGACGGCGATCGACTGAAATAACTCTTAAAAACGCTTTGTCTATTGAAAGCTCTATATCGATACCCCATATCACATCATGTTCGGACGGTTTTATCTGGATTTCTGCTGATGATTTTACTATCGAAGAATTGTGGTCGGTTGTCAACGTAACGATACCTGAATCAGTAACAATCTCCAGAGAGAAGCGCGCTGATTATATCAAAACATCGGCAGACTGGGAAGCTTCAAATTCATCCAATAATCCTTATTGTATTCTAGACGAGTTTGTTCGACATTCCCCCGTGAGTTATATACCCAAAACACATGAATCTGTTTCGGTCGACGAAAATGGGTGTATTCAACCTAGCGAGCAGTTTCTGTCATCTGGGTTTTTCTTCATTCACTGGATCCCCGTCACGTTTAACGAATCCGGTGAATTCACTGTCTCCGGTGCTATCGTCGTTCGGTTCCCATTGATAGTCAAGCTGTACTCGGCTATCTACGAGTTTGCAGACTACCCAGCTCAACATTTGGGTGGTCAAAGATTCTATGTAAACGCTCCCGTATCTGCTGGAGATAGTTTTGTCGCGTTCAAGTATTATGATGAATATATTCCAGAGCAAGTCCCTAAACATAGAGGATCGCTTCTCAAGATATCTACTATCTTGATGCCTTCACTGATACTAAAGTCACCGGTGATAACTTCTGGCACAGTGGGTACCTCGCAAACATCTGTATGCGGAGCACCCGAATTCCAGACAGACACAGGTACAGATTTTAAGCCGGCTTGTCCTACAGATCTTCCGTATCAGTCTCTGTTCCAGGATCCAAAGACTTTTCAAGAGACTGCGGCAAACAGGTGTCTCAGTGTGCTGAGAGATAAGAGCTATGCATCTATCGCTTCGTGTATGGATACTCTAATGTTGACTACTGATTATGGGCGGAATCAGTACAGCTCTGACGCAGATGCAACACTTCAGGCATACGACAAGGGTCAACAAAACTATTGCTACTACCCCGGTGACTTGGAGTCTGTGGAAAAAGAATCAGGATATGTACATGGAGGGACATCAGATGTACGCAGGGTACAACTAGGCGTGATAAATGTTCCACAGAATCCATCTCTCTTAGGGAAAACCGGTCTTCAATATGGAGACTCGTTTTACCGTGACATTGTTCTCCCCGTATCAGCAGGCTATCAAAGAGCAGTTGACTTTCGCCCCGAATGGATATCAATAATGTGTTCCCACGAACGTCCGTATTCTATAAATTCTGGTGGCGATGTGTGTCAGTTATATGACTTGGTCGGATTGTACGAGTCGCTGGGTTCATTGACTTTCAGTCAGTACATGCAACAACCCGAGTGGAAAGGAGAGACTAATACTCAAACATGTGGATACAAACGATCCAAAGAGTACTTTACCGAAGACTGTTCAACCAAGGCGACTTCGTTGACTCAAATGTGTTCGTTGCCAGTATTTACCCCAGCTACAACTGTTCCCAATACAGACATGATGAAATATTTTCAACCAAACTTCAAAAAAAACACTGGCCCGGTTGATTTATATCCTAATGGGTGTATGCCGTTTGATCCACCTATGGCTGGCGTTCGAGGATCCAATTTCTCTCAATTCGGTTTGATCGGAATGCATCCAAAAAATCCACCAACCACCAGTTATTATTTAGCAGACACTGGATTAAGTGTTAATGCCGTTGGAAAAATACTTGTATTTGAGTTTGATAATGGAAAAGATCCAGATAATTCGTACCGATATTCTCCTATTATGCACAATCTTAACTGTGTAAGATGCGATGAAGGACCTCGCGGTGATTATGACGACTGCATTAATGAACAGACTGTTCCATTTTACTATCTGTACTCTAAAAACGATAGTGAAAATGTTCTAAAAGTGGGACAAGTTGAACCATATATCTTATCTTCCGTAGGAATAACACAAGTCGGGATTTGCAGTGAGAAAAGAACGGCAGATAACTCAGTCTCGTCTGAACAATATTTTAGCACATTTTGTAATACGACTCTCAAGCCGTATATATCAACCTTTGCTTTGAATGAACCGCCCATGTATAAAGCTCCATGTGCTAATGGTACTGGCAAAATGACACAAGATTCATTAGTTTTGTCCACGTATGATAATATACCCGCCGATTGCCGGAATGCTATTAACTTGGCGGGGACTTTAACTGGATTATCGTCAGCTATTTTCCCTACTGGATGCAAACTCGGTCCCGCTCTCTTCAATTCAACCGATTCAACCGACGACGCGGCGTGGGTAGTTATCACTTATGATCAACCTACTATCGCGAAGCCTGGGAATAATTCAAGGAAAACAGAGAACACACGTTTTGACTACGTTACAGCAGCAAGACACAAGAGGCGAGCTATATCTGCAGCGAATTACCTGGATAACGTATTAGCTCTAATTGCTTCCGGGGATCCAGTGTTTTTGAACGCAATAGACGATTTCATGAGCTCGGATGACCCCGTCACTTGGTGGAACACTCAATTCACTGTGGTGAACAGCACCAAAGGCACGGTTGATGAGTATGTTAACCCAGACGGGGTGTTTGGTAGTATGTTCACTTACCCGCAGCGACAGACTGGAGCAGAAGAGGGGTTAGTCGTGAAAGCAGCGGATTCAAGTACACGATGGGACGTGTTCTGCACAGAAGTTGATTTAGCTGTTCCGGGCGTGTTTCTGTCAGAAATAATCGAAGATATGGGGAGATATAACTCATCTCAACCTACTTACAAACTACATCGGAAAGTCGAACGAACAAATCACTCTCTGATTACATTTGTAATTATGACACCTACAGCATGCAGACATTCGTGCAATACCTACAATTTTTCTGTAGTGAGAAATCACCCTGGATATTTTGAGTGTATGTGCACGGATTTAGAACTTGACGCGCCTGATTGTACAAAGCCTCCGTGTGACTATGTATTTATACATCTTTCGGAACAACCCCCTGTAATGGGAACAGCGGTAAACCAATCCGATTATCTTAAAACATGGTTCGCATGGAATCAAAGCAGTTACTGGGCGTTTGGTGGTGAATTTAACGCAGACATATACGTACATCCATCTATCCCGAACGGGTTACCGGTGAAAAGATTTTATGTAGATCATCCAAAGTTTATGAAGACTTGGGGGTTTATTGAGCATGGATTTTCAAGTCTAGATCGTCTTAGTTTAAATACCTGGTGTTCAGAAGGACCTGTTTCTCAATCACAGTGTGCACAAGGCGCACGGGCACAAGCCTGTATCTGGGATCCAACATACTATTCATGCGTTGTTCGGAAATCACCTATCTGTGGGGAATACAACTCTCAAGAAACATGCGAACCAGAGGGATTCGGTGTGTGTGTTTGGACAGAAAAAGAGACTATAGACGGACTAGACACAATAGAAACACGCATGGCTAACACAGACTCATCTACAGTCTTTGGAAGGCCTGGTTCCCGTTTTTTTGAGTGCATGTCTCTTACGTATAGAACCCTTCTGAGTAATGACACCATCACGGATCTAATCAAAAACAAGAACATCGTGGGTAAGGGGCCGTATCTGAACAAGAACATCACTGGGAAAATCACGACGGTAGCTGATCTATCCGCGCACATGGACGAATTTGATTTTGGCATGTCGTTTTGGAGCAAAGTCGCACCGGGTCTGACTTTTGTTAATAACTGGGACAACGGGAACATCACGCACTACGTACCTCCTATCCCAGTCGATCTGTCTCGACTGTTTTCCCCGGGTATTAAGATGCATGATGCCTGGTCTATGGTTTCCGTAAACTACAACAAACCCAACGTGATCTATGGAGAAAATTCCACGCTGCACAAACTGCTCCCTTATCTACCCACCGGAAACGGCGGAACGGTATATATAGATATGCGCACCACCTCACCGCTTAACGTAACTTGTAACACGCACTCATGGCCGGGTATATACACATCTACGTTCACCCAAATGATCACGCCAGACATATTCTACTCGCAAACCGGGAACAGTACTCCCTGGATAGCCAATATATTCGCAGGCGGAGATGAGCCGTTCAACGATCTTGCGTGCCCCACTCCGTACGCATGCACGAATTCATCTTGCTCAGAAGTGAAAACGGATCCACAGTCTGCCACAAAACTCCGATCAACTATTTTCCAGAATCAACAGAAATACGTGTACCCCCTGTCTACTGGGTTGCCTTTACTACACTACTGCTCCATCCCTCTTCCGTGCGTCGCGAACTTCGAGACCAACGTCTATCAACAGGAATTCTGCGACCGCCAAACCGGGATCGGTCCGTACGTGAAAGCCGGCTGGCACATGGGTGTCTTGGACGATCCGTGTATCTCCGGTAACGAGTGCCTGTTTTTCACTGACGGGGAGAAAACTCTAGAACAACTCATCTCCCTGGGCGTATCAAAAGGAATAACTACAATCTACGTCTCTCCCTACGCGCTATCCACCCTACAAAACATCCCACTAACAACGTACAACCTGGACGTCACGGTAACCAACGGGCCGTGGTCCAACTGGGAACACAACAAATCTGCTGACGAAAACGAGATTTTAGATATTCTGAAACACGGGCCGTTCAACTTGACTGTTTTGGAGCTGTATTGTGCGTATATTCAAGCGAGGACATCAGCCGGTAAAACAACTCTAGTGAATGAGCATGGAGAAACAAAAACGATGGATCACGACTCCCTGTTGACTCGTGTCCAGGACTTTGAGACTCTTGTCCGTGTCAGTAGCGTGGAAATCAAGCCCGTGCAAGGGTACAGGATTCTGTTCAAGGAGATTGAACAACAGGATCAAACTGGGGTGAGGTTCGTGGTACAGGCACCGTACTTTTCCCTGGAATCGGCCAACTTTTCCCAGGTGGGTTACACGGGGACGGATTTCAGAGCGTATCCGATAGTGCTCCAGGGAGACGCGTTGTACACAAGTCTCACTGATACTTCTATTACGGGCTCCACTCTAGTAGCTGCTCTCGGAGGAGACCCGGTCTACGGAAACGTGCTAAACTACGTGGATATCACGGGTCTCAACGTGACTGGTCTCAACTTTACCGACACCAAGCTCCCCACCGCGGTGTTTACGTTCGCTCGGGGCAAGGACGCTTTTATCGATTTCACTGTATCCACCAATGTGTATACGTCCAAAGGCATGCTGTGCAACTTGTACGCCAATAACTGGAGCACTCATCTGATAGAAGACATTCGATCAACTCCTTTGAACATCAGCTCCGTTCAATACATCACTGGTCTGGAGCTCCACAACGAGTTCCTGCTCTCGTACGTAAACAACTCTGCTGTAAAATGCGCCGTAGTCACTGACAACCTGTTAAAGACTATAGTCACGGGACACCCGTACGTGGACTGCACGGAATTCGTGACGGATAAGTACATGGGCACGGTGTACGTCCGAGGGAACCCGTACTTTGGATTTTTCTCCACGGATTCTCTGGACTATGTGTATGGCCAGCCCGCCGCTCTCTCGTTGACGCGTGGGCAGACTGTCTACTACACTGCTGTTGTATCGGGATGCTTCGCCGGTCGATTCAATCTAGTATGCCCTCCGACTGAAACCAGCTCACAGACCACTCAGATCAATTCTACCCACTGTTCAAACTCAACCGGTATCCAAGAACCATGCGACGCCTGTCGCATGTTGGGATCCGGTATCACTATAGCTGGGGATGAATTTATCTGGACCCAACTTCCTCAGATAAACGGATCGTACCCGTTCTGCCCCGTTCCTAACAACACCTATACCGGGATGTACGGCTCATGCACGGATACTCTGGCCCCAGGCTTCGGCTACGCAAACTACGCCCCCGTGATAGAGACACGCAACTCTTCTGCCGCGATTTACGCTCCCGGATACGTGCTAGTAGATTTATCTCAACATAACTTGTATATACCCGTGTCTATAGCCAACAACGATATTGTTGTGTTTTTAATACTTATTGTGTTTGCTCTTATTCTTTTTGGCTCGGGCGTCATGCTATGCCTCGGTTGATTAAAGTCTTTGATCAACTTGTGATTTTTGCAAACACTTCTCGCATTTGTTCTCCCGTTATGAACTCAGTGTCCTGATGTATTGATCTGTCATCCGGAGTTCTGGCACTATCCAGTTGAGATATGTCGGCTGCAATATCGGGAAGTTCGTCATCGTAATCATCTTCTTCATTCAACATTTCTTGTACGGTAGGAAACTCAATGTCGTTTCCACAGTCGGGGTTGTTCTTGAAAAGATTCAGTAAGTGTTTCGTCTTCTTTCTGAAAGCGGGGCACTTGACAATGGATAAACAGTTTTTAGAACATTCGCACTTTCCTCCTAGTCCGTGTTTTTTCATGTCGTCACTGGTTATCTCTCTCTCGTTCGTGTTGTCTTTGAGGCAGTTGCCGCAAGTCGGTAAAACGAATACACACGCCAGCTTCTCTCCACATGTGCAGCGGACATCGTACTTTTTCAAATCTTCTGGCAGATCTTTTTTCATCCGAATACGATGTTTGTAACAATCTCCACACGACGCCACGTTTCTCCATCTGTCGGGTCTGTTCGTGCTGCAGATCTGACATGTCGGGACTGGGTTCTGTAAAGCAGCGGCAACAACTAAAGCATCGAGAAATTGTTTCTTCGACATTGATCTTTTTTTTGCAACAGCCGCCGCATCTTTCGCCCTGGGTGCTATAAAACAAATATATCCGTTACAACAAAGTTCACCAAAAAACATGCTGGCAGGGTTTTTACCGCTTTTTTTCTTGTTTGTGGCGCTCATAGTGGTGTCATGGATACTATACTGATTGCCACGGACCCAGTTGACGACACCGAGTTCAGAGTGTTTATGGTGGTTATAACTTTTTTTCTCTTCCTCTACACTATTAAAAAGGAATTCGAAAAGCACGTGTTAAACTGAACTTATACTGGTTATATCTTCTGGAACATGGAAAATGATCACTTGTTGAAACAACTCGCTATATCGGTTTTTTGGTTCTCTTCTGTCCCAACCGAGAGAAAATTCCTCATTTACCTGATTCCTGTTCTGCTGGCATATGACTTTTATCTGATGACGTATCAAAAAGCCGTGGTGATCATTTCTCTGTTATCCGTTTTGACCGTTATTTTTGTCACTCAGTGACACGTTTTTATTATAAACCTGCTCGGATATTCTTATTTATCAAGAACCAGCGAAAAATGAGCAGTAGAAGTAATCAACGAGTTCTGACCACGCAGTCCAGAAGACGTGCGGGGAAGTTACCTACTAGACCCCCTGTTAGATCAAACGTTAAGAAACCGAGAGCACAAAATCCTAGATCAGATGAAGAGCCGAAAAATCAACCGAAGCAAAATACAAGAGCAGCTTCTCCTGATCCGCTGTACCCGGAACTTGATTTTAACAGTCCGTCAGAGTCAGAAGATGAAGAACCGCCAGTTAAACACGACCCCCCTGTGAAACGTGACCCTGTCATCCGCATTGAAACAAATCCACTGCACAAGATCTGGGCAATTCAATTTAAGCGACAACTGGACAACGCAGATTTCCGAGTGATCGAAGACTATGGTCGATTCACCACATCCGATGATAAAATGTTGGCTATGATCAACATGGAAAAGCCAAGCCGAGCCGAAGATCTGAAGAATCGATTTTCTAAATCGTTGATATCTATGACCCCTCTTGACCGAAAAGCATGTGTCGATCTGTTGGGAGGAACACTTTTGAGCATGGTGCTCGCCACGGAATCCGGCGGAGAATCAGGGGAGAATCTAAGTGTATTCAATCGCATCTGTCCAGCACAATCCGGCGATACGCTTTTAACGGATATACAAAAACAGGAAAAGCGGGGAGACGTGTTTGTGAATAGGAATGTCTCCAAAATGCGGAACGCATTTGTTGATAGAGGCAATTTTCAAGATAAGAAATTTAGTCCATGGTTTATTCACGCGGTGCATCCGTCTATTTGTTCTATTCATAAGCCTCTTATTTAAATAAACCCCCAAACTTTTCATATACATAGAAAATTTTTTTATTGTATCAAAAAACACGTGAAATAGATTGAATCACTTCGCGACAAATCGGGCATCTGCTTTCAAATGGCGAGAAATTAGATACACAGTTTTCACACACGGCAACATGGACACTGTCGCCGTGATTGAACCCACGTGTGGCCTTTTTTTCTAAACATACACAACATTCATTGCCAGTTTCTTGAGAATCCCCCGCTGATTTTGAGCGTCCGTTGCGATCGACGTCACATTTTTTGCAGTATGTTTTGGATCCAAAAATAATAAATTTACACTTTGGGCAAATCCAATCATCTTTGGCCATTTCATTGCATGGTCTTTTAGTATGGCACTTTCTGCATTCTGTTTTACTTGCAAAAATATAAACATGGCAGACAGGGCACAGCCAATCTCCTGGTCTTCTGGACATCGTGTCCGCGCGTAAAATGAATAATATCACCGCAAATCTTTCAATCTCGCACACAACCGTGAATAAGTATCAGTCTCCTCGATATCCGGAGATAACTCCAGTTCTTGCTGGGGAATCAGTTCCACGGGGATAGCTATCATCCCTTCATCCGTGGAATACAGCTTGCTTCGTGTATTTGTTAGATCCCCTGGGCAAATCCCGTAAAACTTTGATTGTAAAGCTTTCTTAATAGTCTGTCGGTAGATCGCCGGGGAAACCGTGGTCTTAATGCACGCGGGATTAGTTTCATACAGAACTTCACCGTCGTCGTCGACAGCCGTGTACTCCAATAACGTGGATACAATAATATCCTGCTTGACTTTGTCCGCGTTGACCCACTCCAGAGTGAACAAGTCTTTTCTGTTCATATTCAACTTGTACAGTTCCTTAGCGATTTTTAGCCTCGGGTGAACACACATTCCCAATACACTCAACCGTCGAAATACATCCATCCCTTCACGTGGGACATCCAGAAGATCCCCCAGACACGCGATCGTCCTGATTTTATAGATAGCCGCACGAAAGTACTCAATGTGCACATTTATCTTTGTGCAAGCCGTTTTTTTCAATGGTAAATCCAAGCATTCGCCGGAAAAATCTCTCGTCAACGCATAGTGACAGTGTTCGTACGACGCTATTTTTTTATCGATTTCGAAATCAAACTCGGGATGTCTGACCAATCCCCATTGTAGAGAAGTAGGCGCACATGCTTCTTCTACTACTCGTGCAAGGATGTAAATTATAAAAGACTCGTCCAGATTGTCTTTTCTCAGCTGTCGAACCAGGTATCCCAAAGTCATTTCAAGCGTCTCTTCTTTTTTTACGAATTCGCTAGAACGAAACAACCGTTGAAGAGTGCTCCACATTATTGACTTGTAATTTGCTGCTTTCAACGAAATCCCAAAGCCGTGTGTGTTCCACGTTATTTTTCTAGCTTTTATTGCAGAAAGTCTCTGAAACGTGATATCCTTGGGGTCATAGTTTTTCCACACGTTCATGAAAGTGTTTGTGTATATTCTACTCGAATTAAATATATTCGATACTAATGCTTTAGTTTTCGGGCCAATCGCTATCCATTCGTTTGGGCCAAATAGAACAGAGCATCTTGTCGCAAAACAAATGTCTGTGTTTTTCACGACTCTATTCCGTGTTGTAGCAGTTGACTGTGCGGATCGTGTATACCATTTTTGGTGTTTCGGTTTTCTCTTGCTCTTTCCTGCCGTTTTCTCCCCATTTGTCATATTCGTAGCTCGTGTCTCTTTCCCAGTTGACGACAAGTCCAATAACACGATCACTCGAGACTGAGTTTGCGTCCTCTATTGAGAACGACGCATTCACAACGATCTTAAATTCATCCAAAGCTTTGTTCCAGATTTCTCGCGTGAATGGCGGCGTTTTATTCCACTTAAGAATTTGGTTGTAAAACGTTATCCAGAATTTTTTGTCGAATTCATCTCTTAACACCAGGACTGGGTTCTTCAAATTGGGATTCGTAATGAAACCTTCACTTTTGAACCACCAACTCTTTATAATGAATATCCCCGAACAAACGGGAAATTGTGGCAACCCTTCCCGAGAAAAAATTCCATTCAGTCGTAAAATCCATTGAATTTCGTACGCGTAAAACGGAAGACTGATCCGCGGATACAACTCATGCACAATGGGATTAACTTCCACGCGCGTGCCAACATACAGAGGATCTAATTCATCTATCTGGCAGTAATTCAGTCGGTAGTTTTTTTCCTTGAACGATGCGCATAGCCCTGGTTTTACTTGCGCGTGTTCAATATCTTCTTCATCGTTCACCCCTTGTTGTATCTTCTCTTCGATCTGGTCACTGTGGTCGCCGTAAATAAACGTAGACTGTGTTTTTATACGGTGAACTCCTTTACAAGTTACTTCAATCCTGCCGTTACCCTTGCTGAGAATATCATATTTATCGGTTGAGACCTGTTGGTACACGAGCTTGTCGCGTTCAACTCGCGCGTTTATACCTACGAAAATCGGTCCGATAGGCTCGGTCGTAGCTTTTCCCAACAGATCGATAAAATTTTCCTCATAAGTGCTTTGAGTATCTTCGTCTAATATATCCGCGATCGTCGTACCATCGTAAATGACCCCGCCCCAGTTGTACAGCAGAGTGTCTGGCCAAGGGACTGTTAATCTGTTCATAACCCCGTTGAACCCCTCTCTATAAGGTGACACAATCAGTCTGCTGTATCGCGGACGAGTGTCGTTATGCGGCTCGGCTTTTCTTTTTTGACCCCGCATTGTTCAAATACCACACAGGCAGCAATCCTGCTCCAAAGACAAGGCTAGCAACGTCTCCGTTAACCCCGTTCCACAACAACGTTATCACCAAGACGTCGTATATCTCGTATTCTCCAAACGCTGTGAACAAATTCTCGCCAACACCGAAAAGCATGTAAAACAGATATTTTTCAGGAACTATGCACATACATATTGTAGCGATTATTGAATTTATGATAAACCGTTGCAGATATACATTGTGGGAGTATGCTTCTACTTTATAGTATACTGCAAGTAATCCTGCTATTAGCAGTCCCCTCATGTTTTGGATGCTCCGATCAACAGTGGATCGATTTGCATGATTTAGTTGTGACAGCTTCGTCACAGGGTCCTAAATATACCATAGGACACAACCAAATAAGAATTGCGTTCCAAAAAGGTGGAATATATCTGAAAGATTTGGATACGTGCAAGGATTTTGCGGATGAGTTTGATAGAGGGTTGTATCTGTGGGACGATAGCGAAAAAGTGTGCAGAGTCTATAGGTGTCCCGTGGAGATAGAGACTACTACTGATACGAGTACGTTGACCGAGACGAGCACGGAGACTGAGACAAGCACCGTAACTGAAACGAGTACATTGACTGAGACAAGTACACTGACAAAGACGACCACCACTGCAACGACCGAAAAAAGTTCAGAGCCCAAGACAAGGACACAGACGTCTATCACTCTCACCACCAACACGAGTGCAATCACCACTACATCAACTACACTTGATACCCCCGCCGTTGACCCGATACGAACGAGTACAAGCAAAACAAGCCACCTTGCTGTATACGTGACAGTAGCCGTATTGGTCACCGTGATCGTGATCATCGCCTGCGTCGTAAAACGGAAACATATCAAGACAGGACAGATTGTATTTGACCCTCGAGTTTACGACGGGCCAAGTGTGCCTGTTAACTATATCGATCCCGACCCTGTTTACGATACAGTGGACACCGAACTTCAACGGACACAGTCGGACACTGAGATCGTGTACGCATCTGCTTCGCCGACGTACGTGTTGGCGACTCCTGTGAACTCTCGCACTCAAGTCAATCCAATATACACTGTGCCAAAATAAAAATGAAAAATCCATGGCCATCGGTTCTCAATGCCGAGACCGTCAGCTACGCGCAATCTGCGTTGGCTGTCGGTTTCGTTATCGTAGTTGTGTACGCGTCACTCCAAATGGAAGCGTATGAACACGTGGTCAACAAGGGTGGGGGCGTGTGCTTAACCAAAAACCCGTTCGAAGATTTCAAAGTGGATTGGAACGTGACGGTTGACGAGGCACAGCACTCGGATTTCAGATGGAGCTATGCACCGGGAGCATTGATGGCCGCCATCGTCTTGTTTGTGTTTACTCAATCCAGTCTCGTCAGTTCTGCTTCTGCCTCTAAGAAAAAAGAAAACGGATGGGGTCTTCCACTGTGCAACATCATAGCGATTATGCTGTTTTCCTGGTCACTGCTTTACCCATTGGCCAGTTTGATGACCCATGGATGCGCCGAAGATATCGGGTCCTTTGTTATTGACAACGATCTTATTCACGCTGTGGACTGGTTGATTTTCGCATTGGTATTTTGGTTGTTAATGGATATCTCGCAACTGCCAGCAATTGTATTCACTAACTTTGGAAAACAAAGACTCACGGCAAAGGCTACCGCAAAACAATTGGAAGGAAAAACACGATCTGTAGTAAATTTGAATCAAATGGTTGTAAAGTTTGGAAAGCCAGTTATTTACATTATTTTGGGTGTATACTTTCTTTTGATTTTTGACGAGAAAACGGTTTTCCTGGACACGGCGTTCAATCCTATCGACAATTCAACATACAATAATACATTCACGCGGTCTCCTACCACATCTGCGCCAACTAAAGCGCCATCTGAAACTCCACCACCTGATCACGATTTCTCGTTCGAGGGCGCCGAGTACATAGGGTGTGTTAGTGGAGAAGGTTCTCCTTATTACCTCGCTGTGCATGCCGATGTTACACCTGTTCAATGCAGAGATACTTGCTTAAGAGAAGAAAAAGAAGTGGTGTTGTTTGGAAGCGACGGCGGGTGTTTATGCGGTGACACTGATCTTTTCACTTACGTAAATGTTTCGGAGGATTTTTGCCTGTGCGGCGATCAGGATAATTTTACTACGACTAACGTCTCATTATGTAGATTTCGTGCGTCAGGAGAAGCCCCGTGCAACAGAATCGATCACCCGTACTTTGGCTCAGCTCTGGTCGCCGATGACAAGCACAGTGCATACTGCAGAGACGTGGCACAGGATAGCTTTAGTTTCGTCAACATCTGGGATCACTTGGTCTACGTACTTCTCGGCGGCGGAATTTTGCTGTTGGTTCTTGCTATCGCTGATTATTACATGCTTTACGGAATGCTTTTATCTTCTTGGAGCGACCGACCGAAAGCCTTGTTTGAAATGATCTGTGAAATGGTAAACATTGCTGTAAGCATTACGCTAGTGGTTTTTGTCTACACTCTCACTATAGCCAACGCGCATGGAGCGTGCATATTTGTCGATGTCACGAACGAGGATTATCGAGAAATGGTCATGGTGTTTACTGTCATTTTGTGCGTGTACTTTAACATTCGTTACATGCAAATCCTCGACAGCACCAACGCGAAAAATCGTCTGCCGTTTTGCCAAGGAAATGGCATAGCTTACATAAATGTGCCACAAACACTCAGCGAACCGTTAAATTAGATCCAATTCAACTTGAAAAATATACCGTTAAAAACCGTTAATTTTTTTCAATAAACTACTTCGAATCTTGTAAAAACCTTTTATAACCGCGCCAACACTGAAAATGTCTGCATCCGATACTGTAGAAAAGAAGGACTTAGCTCCCGCAAAAGAAAAAACCCGCACAGTGGAAGAAAAAAAACTCAGGCCGGATTTTTACGAAGTATGGACGAAATTTACTAGTAACTACACGAAATCCGCGGCTGATTACGTTGTAAAACAAAGCGGGGATGATCATTACGTTTTGGAAACGTTTTTCTTGAGACTGTTTGCGAAAAAAGTACCAAGCAAAACCGGACGATCACATCCATATCGTTTTGATATACAGCCGTTCAAGCGTTCGTGTTCTGAACAAGCGCTTGAACTGCTCACAAATCCCGAGTTGAAAAAGGATGAAGTCAGAGAGATTTTGCAGAAATATGCGCAAAAGTACCTTCAATCTGGAAAGACACCAGAACATGCGTTCGAATCTCAAACTGCTGAAATTCGGTTGGGAAGAGTTCTTTACAATCATATTTTTGACGGCTCGTACAAAGACAATCAGAACTATGAGTCCGAAGCTGAAGAGGCATCAGAGAATGGCGATCCCGATTTTATTGTGAAAGACGGGGAAGGAGAAGAACCCGAAGCTTCTGAGTCCAATGTCTCCAGTGAATCTGAAACATCTTCCGATGAAGAGCCTGTAAAAAAACCAAAGAACAAAAAGCACAGCAGGAAACGCAAGAAATCCGAGAAATCCGAGAAATCTGATTCAAAGGAAAAACGTAAAAAGAACCGAGTTTAATAGCAATTTTTGGAGGAATATTTCTGTGCTTTGTTTTTAGTAATAAATTCAACAACGCGTGATCAAAGCTTTTCTTTTCTCTGAAACTTCTTCCGTATATAAATCTGTTTCTCCACAAATTTCTCACAAAAATATTGCCCCGTGCACTAAACGATTTCGATGACCAATTAAACACAGAGTTCTTTCTTGTTGAATAATGTTTCCAGACGTCAAACACATTTTTCAAGATCTCGCCACATATGCTACATTTGAATATGCGCACGTGGGGACAGTAAAATAGCTTTAGATGTTTAGGGCCACGCACGTTTATGACCGAGTGCTGGGGATACGCGCAGCAAAAACATTTTTCAAAATCCGCGTGCCACGTGGTTTTTTTCATATCGCATATTCTCCGAGTTGCCTTCAGAGAAATCTGTTTCACGGGTACGTTTCGTGACACTGTTATAAACTGTTTGACGATGTTCCTGAAGTAAACAGCTCCATCCGTGTACTGAATTCTCAGTGTGTGGGGGTGCTTGATCACCGTGTAAGTCAAAGTGCCCAAAGGATCAATGTATATATTAGCGTTCACATTCTCGTAAATAGCATCTGTCCCTGGATCCAGGACAAGAGGGTCTGCGGTCAAGATTGTATCTGATTTGGGGGCATCTTTTCTCAACAACCATTCATCGTCCAGATGATTCACATGCGTTGCCGGAGTCAGAAAATCTTCAAAACACACTGGAGACTGGGACATGATGTCCACGTTTCATCTGCACTGTCTTGGGTTTCCGTTCTTGCTCTTGTTCATCTTGTCTCTTCGGTGGATGACATCTCGTGTCAGTTCGGGTCGTTAGACGCGGCCGAAAAGATTGAAGACGATCTGCACAACGCTGTGTTATACAGTAACATCAGTACTCCTGGTGAATTTTGCGAAGACAGTCGTCTGTGCTCGTTCAGAAGATTAGACGTTGTACTATCCGCTGATCTCCAACATCTCAAATTGGATCAAGAGTTCATTAAAGATATTTTATACGCAAGATACACGTGTGGAAGAGTCAACGGCGAGTGCTGCTACGGCGAATGCAGTGGTTACATTGCTACTGGGCCAACGTGCAAATTGTCTTCGGTTTCTTCATTGTATGGACCGCGGGTTTTGCTTTTTGTCGTTGTGCTTGTAACGGCTATAAAATTATCAACGGATTCGGATCAAGAAGAAAAAAAATCGTTAGTTCTCCCCACGGTGAATCCAAAGAAAAGCAAAAAAGATTCTACCACATCATGGAGAACCTTGTTCGGAAACGCTGTCACCAAGAAGCAACAAAAGCCGAAGCGGAGACTTGTGAGGGTCAAAAAACCAAAAAAATCAAAGAAAGCCGACTTCATGTGATCGATTTTTTGTCGTTTGAGAATAAAGACTTTGTGTATGATCATGTTCGCAAGTTCCCGTTCGATCGGCATATTGTTTTTTGTTCTGCCAATGATTTCCCCCGTTGGGTTAAACGGTTTGGAGAGTCAACCACGAGTTGTATTGAGCTGCATACAGTCAGGGGACAAAATGTTTGTCTCATAGGGACAGATACTTTTGTGTACAAGTTGCATCGTCTGCAGGGAGCAGAATTCTCAAACGACAGAATGTTGGGCAGATTACTTCGAGAAGGGGTCCCCTGTACCCACGTGAGTTTAATAGCAGCTGGGCGGTGTGCACAAACCACGCATTTTCTGTGTGACAGTGTCGATGTGCGGACGACAGCTCATTATGACTGTATCGCGGACCATGTTGAGATCATCTCTCAAAAGAGTTCGTGGGTCAAAGGAACAGATAAAACAGTGTTCTCCTTCTGGTGGAAAAAATACAGCGCGGATTGGAACTGTCCAGTCGTCAATTTCAGAGCCGGTGATTTTTTTGACGTGACTCATCCCAAAGATTTTGACTGGCCGCTGTTGAAAAAACGTTTGCAAGCTAGCCCGGCGACCAGAGAATTTCTGAAGCAAGTGCATACGGACACGATTATCCGCACAATCGCAAAGTGCATAGCCGAACAGTCGTTTCTGAAAACTGGGAGACGGGTCAACGCGGACAAAATGTATACGTGGCTGCTCTGGGGGTTCTTTACGACTGTGTGGAATGGATTAGATGACCAATCTCCTCCTTGCTTTAAAAAGTTCACGCATCCGACCGACGGAAGA
>CAYTLI010000034.1:18548-19342 GCA_964438455.1 uncultured Pseudohongiella sp. | reverse complement strand
GATTGTGTGCACGAGTCTGGGTGATGCAATCTGCAAAATGCTGGGCACCACTGTCTTTGAGATCATCCCTGTCCACGGAAGTGATTACCACGTAACTCAGCCCCATCTCATTGATCGCCCTGGCTAACTCTTCAGGCTCATCAGCATCCAGTGGCCTGGGCTTGCCGTGGGCAACATCGCAGAATGGACAGCGTCGGGTACATATCTCACCCATGATCATAAAAGTTGCCGTGCCATTGCTGAAACATTCGCCAATGTTTGGGCATGAGGCTTCCTCACAAACCGAAGCCAGCTTGTGTTGGCGCAGCTTGTCCTTGATGTGCTTGACTCTCGGTGAAGCAGGAATCTTCACCCGAATCCAGTCAGGCTTCGCCGGAAGTTCGGTTGTCGGGATGACCTTGACCGGTATACGACGAACCTTGTCCGCTCCGCGGAGTTTCTCGCCCTCTACCAATACATTACGTCGTTTGCGCTCTGCCATCTCGATTCCAGTTAGATCTAGTTTTCGTAGTACTCGTTGTAACCCAGTTTCTGCAGAAGATTGTTGCTGAGAATTCGACTGGTCCTCTGCAACAGTTGCTGATCTGCGTCCACAAAATCGCTGATCTGGGTAACCGCCAATTTTTCAAAGCCACAGGGATTGATATTGGCAAAAGGTGTTAAATCCATGTTCACGTTCAGGCTGAGCCCGTGGTAGCTCCAGCCATTCTTGATACGCAAACCCAGGGCAGCAATTTTAGCATCATTCACATAGACTCCGGGAGCGCCCTCCCTGACTTCTGCCGGGATGCCAT
>CAYTLI010000034.1:0-18538 GCA_964438455.1 uncultured Pseudohongiella sp. | reverse complement strand
ATGCCATAACTGGCCAGTGTTGCGATGACCGAAGCCTCGATGAGATCGACCAGTTGTCGCACACCAAGATGGCGACGGCGTACGTTGATCAGCAGATAGGCCACCAGTTGCCCTGGTCCATGATAGGTAACCTGGCCTCCCCTATCGACCTGCACAACCGGGATCTTGCCTGGATTCAGAACATGTGACGGATCACCGGCCTGACCCTGGGTATAGACGGGCTTGTGGCTCAATAACCAGATTTCATCGGCACGATTTGCCTTGGGGTTCTCTGCGAGATAACGCATCGCCTGAAAAATTGGATCATAATCCTGCAGTCCCAATCTCCTGACGACCAGTTCCGGCAATTCCGCAGAGCCATCACCTCCAGGCTGAGCCTGAAACCACTTGTAGTCACTTAGAA
The DNA here is from genome assembly GCA_964438455.1 of uncultured Pseudohongiella sp. Taxonomy (GTDB): domain Bacteria; phylum Pseudomonadota; class Gammaproteobacteria; order Pseudomonadales; family Pseudohongiellaceae; genus UBA9145. The sequence goes on along the minus strand of CAYTLI010000034.1, from coordinate 18,135 downwards.
GCACGCCATCACCTCAGAGAACGAGTTTTACACTCTCAATGGCTTTGAGATCGGCGAAGATATTGCGTAACTGGTCTTCGCCGGTGGCGGCGATGGTCACAGTGACGGACAGGTAATTATTTTGCTTGCTGGGCTGAGACTTGACCAGGTGGCTATCGATATTTCCGGTGTGGCGTTCAACCGCGGTTATCACTATCGCCTGAAAATCAGGAACCGCATGACCGATGATCTTGATCGGGTAAAGGCAGGGGAACTCTATCTTGGGTGCCGCATCGTCCTCGCCACCAGCTTCGTCACTCATGAAAGATCAATCCACAATTCTATTCAGCAAACATCAGGCTGACCCAATCGACGAATCGCTTCAGCATGCCGCCTTCAGCAACAGCCTGCATGGCAACCACTTCACCGCTATAGATCAATTCATCTTCCAGCATGACATTGACTGTACCCATGGACTGGCGCGCAGCGATAGGCGCCTGAATTAACTCGGCCACATCCACAGAAGCGGTCATCTCCTCTGCCGCGCCGCGAGGAATGGTTACATAGACTTCTTCCTCGATGCCGAGATCGACTGTGTTGACCTCGCCGGAGTAGACAGGTACCGATGTAAGCACCTGATCGGCTGCATACAACTTGTGCGTTTCAAAATAGCGAAAACCGTAAGTGAGCAGCTTCTGGGTTTCGATTGCCCTTGCGTCTTCACTGGCTGTGCCCATCACCACTGAAATCAAGCGCATACCATCTCGCTCGGCGGATGCCACCAGGCAGTAACCAGCCGCATCAGTCCATCCGGTTTTCAAGCCATCGACGTTGCGATCGCGAAACAGCAAGGAGTTGCGATTGCTCTGGCGAATATTGTTATAGGTAAATTCCCGCTCGGCATACATGGGATAGAAATCAGCGTGCCGAACTATCGTTGCCCGTGCCAGTTTGACCAGGTCGCGAGCCGACATGGTGTTGTAGTATTCCTCAGTATCGTAGCCATGGGCATTCATGAAGAAAGTCTGCTCCAGCCCCAGCACTTCCGCATATTGATTCATCATGTCCGCGAAGGCATCTTCACTGCCGGCTATGTGTTCGGCGATCGCCACACTCGCGTCATTGCCAGACTGGATAATAATTCCGCGCATCAGATCTTCGACGCTGACCTCGGTGCCAACCTCGATCCACATCTTCGAACCATCGGAACAACAGGCGTGACGCCATGCCTTCTCGCTGACGTGAACCATGTCATTCAGGGACAGGTTGCCGCTGATGATTTCTTCCGCCGCGATATAAGCAGTCATGATCTTGGTCAGACTGGCTGGTGGCAGGGCCTCATCTGCGTTTTCTTCGACGATGACCTCACCCGTCGCCGCATCCATGAGGATGTAACTGGTAGCCGCGATGTCCGGAGCACGCGGAATAATCGACTGTCCATAAGCCAGCTGGGCGGTCAGCACCAGGCTGGCGATCGCTACTACTGAACTAACTTGAATTCGCAAATACTTTGCCAACATAAAGAATACCGTTTTGAGTGATACCGGCGGGCTACTATCGAATGGGATCTGGCGCAGAACTGAGTGTCGTCGTGAATCAGAATTACTCTGACACAGTGTACGGACTTCCCAATTGAGCAGCAACCACGCGCTGAGTTAACTGTCTTATTTCTCCCGCATCTTGCAGCGGACCTATACGTACCCGGTGCAGCACGCCACTTGCCGGGCTACTCACCTTGCTGATGAACACCGGTCGGGTGGTGATACCACGAAGACTCGCGGAAACCTGCTGAGCGGTATCCAGGCTCGAAAACGCGCCCACCTGGAGATACTGGTCACCGGAACTGACTGGCGCCAATACCTGGTTAGACAGCTCATTACGGGCAAGAGTTCTGTTATCGAATTCGCTGTTTACCACGATAGCGTCGAGCTGGACCCGCGCAGTGCCCCGATCGGCGTAGCCCAATTTTAACGCGGCCGCATAGGAGAGATCGATCAGGCGATCACCATGAAACGGACCACGGTCATTGACCCGGACCACGATGCTGCGGTTGTTATCCAGGTTGGTAACCCTCAGGAAACTGGGGATAGGCAATGACTTGTGGGCGGCCGAGGCCTTGTACATGTCGAACACTTCACCGTTGGAGGTCTTGTGGCCGTGGAATTTTTCTCCGTACCAGGAGGCGACGCCACGCTCACTATAGCCCTCTTCCGTCGGCATTACCGTGTACGACTTGCCCAGAACCGTATAAGGACTACGATTGCCGGCTCCTGTGCGTTGTACTGGTTCGGGAATCACTTCAGGAATCGATGCCAGGTCAACATTCCTTGATGGAGCACGATCCTGGGAAATGCTGTAACGGCCTGCGTTGGGATTACTCACGGTAGTCGTGTTGGTGGAGCCACAGGCAGCCAGCAAACAGGCCACGAGCAGCAGCGTGCTGTAGCGTCCCAACTGTCGAATTGTCTGCACTTGTCTGGTCACGATCCGATCCTGATTTTGACTGCTTCTATCCCGCAGTGATCCCTAGAATTAACGTCCGAAACAGGGAATATTTTAACCAGAATCAGGTAGTTAGCAGAGATTCCAGTCCGATGGTACTGCGCGGGGCAGGGAAAACAGGCTTACGAAAAGGAATATATCCTTATATATCAGTAAGTTATAGTCTTCTGACTCGCTTGTGAGTCTGAATCGACATTAGCAGGCCGAATCCCACAAAAAGGGTCACGATAGACGTTCCTCCGCGACTGATCAGCGGCAGAGGCAGGCCAATTACCGGCACCAGCCCGGACACCATCGCCATATTGATGAACACATAGAAGAAGAAAGTCAGCGTGATCGCTCCCGCGAGAAGCCTGCTGAACATATCCGGAGCTGAGTAAGCAATGTAGAAGCCTCGCACCAGCACGAACAGGTACAGGCAAATCAGGAATATCACACCCAATAGACCGAATTCTTCAGCCAGCACCGCCAATATGAAATCCGTATTGCTCTCGGGGATGAAATCCAGATGTGACTGGGCACCATTGCCATAGCCCTTGCCATAAATGCCTCCAGACCCGATGGCGATCTGGGATTGAATGATGTTATACCCGGCGCCTGTCGGGTCCCGGTAGGGGTCAAAGAATGTCAGGATACGATTCTTCTGGTGTTCCTGGGCCAGGAACAGGTACCAGGCTGGAGAGGCAAGCATGAGTGCAATGAAACCGCTGAATACTATGCGCCATCGGATGCCAGCTAAAAGCACCACAAATACACCAGACATGAACACCATGATGGCCGTTCCCGTATCATTCTGCAGGACAATGAGCGCAGCAGGCACCATGATCATCAGTGCTGACCAGAACAGATGTTTGAAGCGCGGCGGTAACGGCCGACTGGCCAGGTACCAGGCCAGCAGCATGGGTACTATAAACTTCATTACTTCAGAAGGTTGAAAGCTTGGCAGGCCCGGCAGGTCGATCCAGCTCTTGGCACCGTTTTCTTCAACACCAATTGCCAACACCAGACCCAGCAGGCCCAAACCCGCGAGGTACATCGATGGTGCCCAACGCCGGAAGAAATGCACACTGAACTGGGCGACGATAAACATGACCAGCATGCCGACAAACATGATCATTGCCTGCCGTCGCACGATGGCCTGATCACCGTCACTGGCACTGTACAGCACGAAAAGACCAAAACAACAAAGCAGAATCAGCCCAACCAGCAAGGGAGGGTCAGTATGCAAGAGACGCCAGATTGTGCGGCTGCGACTCTCCGGCTGGTGGAAGCTGGTGGTTTGGCGAACGAAATCCTGGTTAATCATCAGCCTGACTGATCAGTTGCTGGGCCGCTTCGGCCTCAGCGTCGAGTGCTGCGAAATCCAGTTGCAGGATATCCAGCAGGTAAGCGTCGGTTACGGCCTTGGCAATCGGACCCGCAACACTGCTGCCATGTTCTCCATTCTCGACAAATACCGCGACAGCAATTTGTGGCTCAATGGCTTCATGCACGGCTGGAGCAAAGGAGATGAACAAGGCGTGATCCTTGTTCAGGTCTGATACTTCGATATCTTCACTGGACAAAATTTCCTGGCTAATACCGACGACCTGCGCTGAACCAGACTTCCCTGCCATTCGGTAGGGCATTTCCCGGTCAGCCATGGCAATGGCCTCGAATGCAGTGCCGTAATCCCTGAACACATCCGAGAACGGACGATGCACAACCATGGTCATCGACTCATGAATATAACGCCAGTAATCGTCGTCCTTTATCTGCACGTCAGGCACGGGGTTGTCTATGACCGGAGAATAGCCTTCGCCCTCAATCGCTTTCAGCATGCGCGGCTGAACCACCTTGCCCTTGTTGGCCATGATTGCCGCCGCCGTGGCTAGCTGCAGCGGGGTCGCCCACATATATCCCTGGCCGATAGATGAATTGATTGTGTCCCCTGGATACCAGGGCTCTCCCCTGCTCTGCATTTTCCAGTCCCGGGAAGGCAAGACGCCGGTTCGTGCATAACTGACATCGAGCGCAAAATTTCCACCGAAACCAAACTGGGAAAGGAAACCGTGCAAGGTATCGATGCCCATACGATTACCCAGGTCATAGAAAAATGTATCGCAGGATTGGTAGATCGCCTTCTGCAAATTGGTATGCCCATGACCACCGCCAATTGCAGTTCTCAGTGTATAGTCGCCCCAGCGATAAGAGACGCCAGGCAGTCTGAAATAGCCCGGGTCCTCGATAGCAAAATCGTAATCGACAAAGTCATGGTGTAAACCAGCCATACCGATAAATGGTTTGACCGTTGATCCGGGAGGATAGGGATTGGTGCTGCGATCAAACAGAGGCGTGTTTATCACATCGTTTACCAGCACACCGTAATCTTTGCTGCTGATACCCGTAACGAAAAGATTCGGATCAAACCCGGGCTTGCTTACCATGGCGAGAATGCCACCCGTCGATGGCTCGATGGCAACCACCGCACCACGAAAATCTCCAAGCGCTTCCTCGGCCGCTATCTGCAAGCGCGCATCCATGTGCAGGGTAAGGTCTTTACCGGCAACTGGATCGGTTCTTTCCAATCGGCGCATAACCTGGCCCCGATTATTCTTCTCGACTGTTTCGTAACCTACCACGCCATGCAACAGGTCTTCGTAGGTTCTCTCCACGCCAGTCTTGCCGATATGGTTGGTACCACCATAGTTCTCACGCTCCTCTTCGGAGAGGCGATCCAGTTCATCGCGATTGATTTCCGAGACATAGCCAACGGAGTGAGCCGTGAGTTCACCCAGTGGATAACTGCGCACGAACTGCGGCTCGATCGCGATTCCAGGAAGCAGGTGACTGTTAACAGCAATACGGGATTTCTCTTCATCGCTCAACACGTAGCGCAATGGCACCGAGGTGAATGGGACGCGATTGCGTCGCATACGATTACGGAACTGCTCAATGTCATCTTCGGTGAGACGAATCAATGAGCCCAGATACTCCAGTGTGGCATCCAGGTCATCGACCTGCTCACGAACGATGGTGAGATTAAAAATAGGCTGATTGTCCGCCAGCAGATCGCCGTTGCGATCAAAGATCAGGCCACGGGCTGGAGGCACGTATTGGGAATGCAGGCGATTACCATCAGCACGAGCAGAGAAATATTCGTGCTGGGTAACCTGGAGGTCCACGAGTTTGACCACAAGCGCAGCAAACAGAACAGTAATGACTGTCGACGCAGCGATCAGCCTGCGATTAAACAGCCGCTGCTCCGCTTCGTGATCCTTTAATTGCCACTTGCCTGACATGTGAGTAAGAAGTTTCTACCCTGTATTTAGCGATTGAGCGGGAATTGCGGGTCTGGGGCCCTCTGCCTGCCACTCGGTTGCCTATCCACTGTTTAGTCGGCTAAGCCCGGTGGGGCTTGAAACCCGGTGGAGCCTGAAAATGGCCCCCGCGGTTTTAGACCACACAGTCTGCCATTAGTTTTACTGCAACTGCCTTAATTCTAACGTGTTTTAGCGCTAATTTTTAGAAAATTGCACCCTCAAGACCTGTGGTAGGGGTGGCCCTGGATAAGGGTCAGTGCCCGATACAGTTGTTCAACCAGCAAAACCCTGGCAATGGTGTGGGGAAGAGTCAGTGCGGAGAGCGACCAGCGGGCATCGGCTCGCTCCAGGCAGAGGCCATCCAGGCCATCGGGCCCACCGATGAGAAGACTCAGGTTTTTACCATCTGCGCGGAAGCGCTCGAGCTCACTGGCCATGGCTTCCGTATCAAGTGTGCGGCCTGTCACCTCCAGCGCCACCACATGATCATCGTCCTTCAGTTTCGCCAGTAACGATTCTGCTTCCTTCACACGAAACTGGGCGACCGAACCATTCTTGCCTCGACTGGCCAGGGGCACTTCGATGAGCTCGAAGCCGAGATCCTGGCGGATGCGCTTGCTGTACTCCTCAACACCGGCATTGACCCAATCCGGCATCCGGGTACCAACACAAACAAGTTTTACACGCATCGGGTAACCCCAGGCAGGTAGTTAGTCCGCTGAACCGTTCTTGCGCTCGGTGTTTGCATCGCTGTGAAAATTCCACAGGTCTTCCAGATTATATAAAGCCCTGACCGGTGCCAGCATGATATGTACAACCACATCACCGACGTCTACGAGCACCCACTCGGACTGCATCTTGCCTTCCACACCGACTACTTCGCCTCCAGCCTCTTTGACCTTGCTGACGACTTCATCAGCGAGTGCCTTGATATGAGTCGTAGATCGCCCGGTCACGATTACCATGTAGTCGGTTATCTGGGTGAGCTTACGTACGTCTATACTGGTAATAGACTCACCCTTGAGGTCATCCAGCGTTGTCTCGACCAACTGCGCCAGCTGTTTGCTATCCATGTGCTTATCTGTCACTGAAAGTGGTCCCGGCTGCTATAGCCATAAAGTTCGTTCTCAACAATAAAGTCAAACACCTGCCGATCCAGCAGTGCCGTTAAATCATCATGCGCATCGATTGTGTGCCGGACTTGCGAAGAAGAGGCAGTGTTGCTGAATTCGCTATCGAAGTACACGCAACCACTGCGCTGCCGGAACAATTTCTGTGGCTGATCTACCATCCTGGTTGGTAATTGCAGCTTATCTGCAAGTTCTTCATCGAGCATTTCATTGGCTCTCGGCAACACCAGCAAGTGACAAAGATTTTGCACTGCTTCCCAGCGATGCCAGCTGGTAAGCGTATTAAAAGAATCCATCCCCAGCACGAAGACAATTTGTTCCGCGATGCCCTGGCTGTGAAAATATTCCAGTGTATCGACAGCATACGAGACGCCGGCACGGTCCAGCTCGCAAGTATCGATTTCCAAACCGGGAAGGTCTTTGATAGCCAACCGCAACATCGTCACCCGATGTTCAGGGCTGGCAACTGCGTCACTTCGGTGATTAGGTTGCTTACAGGGAATCAGCTTGACTTGTTCCAGTTCGAGCAGGTCTCGTGCGTAACACGCTGCTTTGATATGCCCGTTGTGCACGGGATCAAACATGCCACCATAAACTCCCAGGCGCGAGATCATTGGCGAATGTGGCCATCCCCTAGCACGATGTATTTCAACGAAGTCAAACCTTCCAGTCCTACAGGACCTCTCGCGTGAAGCTTGTCAGTGGAGATACCGATCTCGGCCCCAAGGCCATACTCAAATCCATCGGCGAATCGCGTGGAGGCATTCACCATGACCGAACTCGAGTCCACTTCACGCAGAAAGCGTTGCGCACGATTGATATCCTCGGTCATGATGGAATCAGTATGCTGCGAACTATATCGATTGATATGTTCAATCGCCTCGTCAATATCTGCAATCACTTTGATTGATACGATAGGCGCCAGGTACTCCATTTCCCAGTCTTCTTCGGTTGCAGGAATTGCGTCGCTAATCAGCTCGCAGGTCTGTTCACAACCCCGCATCTCAACCTTGTGATCCCGAAATCTTTGCGCCAACTCGGGCAATACTTCTTCGGCAACCGTTTTAGCCACCAGCAAGGATTCCATCGTACAGCAGGTACCGTAGCGTTGGGTCTTGGCATTCTCTACTACCGTAACTGACTTGCCGAGGTCGGCCTTGTCATCGATGTAGACATGGCAGTTGCCATCAAGGTGCTTGATTACCGGAACGCGGGCGTCCTTGCTGATGCGCTCGATCAAACCCTTGCCGCCGCGCGGCACGATCACATCCACGAATTCCGGCATGGTGATCAGTTCACCCACTGCCTCCCGGTCCGTGCGATCAAGCACTTGCACTGCGTGCGCATTCAATCCGGCTGATTGCAGCCCTGCACGGATGCAGGCAGCGATAGCCTGATTGCTATGAAGCGCTTCTGAGCCGCCACGAAGAATGGTGGCGTTGCCTGATTTAAGGCAGAGGCTGGCCGCCTCACAGGTCACATTGGGACGAGACTCGTAGATGATACCTATTACTCCCAGGGGAACACGCATGCGCCCCACCTGGATGCCACTCGGGCGAAACTTCAGATCGGAGATCTCACCAACAGGATCCGGCAAGGCTGCCACCTGACGCAGACCTTCGATCATGGTGTCTATTCTGGCTTGCGTGAGCTCAAGGCGATCCATTAAGGCGGCGTCGAGGCCCTTCTCCTTGCCGGCAGCCAAATCGAGCTCATTGGCAGCAACCAGCTCGTCGCGCCTGCTATCGATTTCCGCTGCCATAGCTAGCAACGCGGCATTCTTCTGGCCAGTAGCTGCCTTATTAATATCCTGAGACGCCGCCCTGGCCTGCTGGCCAAGCTTCTGCATGTATGCGTGAATGTCAGCGCTCACGTTCTGTGCATGATTCATCGGTCTACCAAATCAGTACCGCCCACCATGGGCACTGGATCGAAAAAGGGGGCAGATTATAACCCAATCCCCATTAGACAGGCAGCCGACAATACCGCTATGCTCCCATGGATCCCGCAATCGCAATAAAGATGAGCACTCAGGGTACGACAGCCGAATATGACAGAAGCAAACTTTAATGATCCTTCACCGGTAGCCCCTGGCATTCTCCAGGCCCTGTTCCCGGTGGCCGTATTGATCGCCCTGCTCTCTTTCTCGGTCTATCTGTTTGGTGAAGACGCCAGTTATGGACCGAACCAGATAGCGCTATGCGTCGGTGCCGCGGTGGCTGCCATGATTGGCTGGAATAACGGCCAGGGCTGGGAAGAAATCGAAGAAGCGATCGTGAAAGGCATATCGGTAGCAATCAAGCCTTGCCTGATTCTCTTCAGTGTCGGTGTGCTGATCGGCACCTGGATCATGGCCGGTACGGTACCGACGATGATTTATTACAGCCTGCTGATTCTCGATCCCAGTATTTTCTATGTTGCCAGCTGCGTGATTTGCGCTTTCATTGCCCTCAGCATAGGTTCGTCATGGACTGTGGCAGGCACAGTAGGCATCGCCCTTATTGGAGCCGCGGGCGGCCTCGGCCTTTCAGTGGAGATAACTGCTGGCGCAATAATCTCCGGCGCTTACTTCGGCGACAAGATGTCACCCCTCTCGGAAACAACCAACCTGGCACCGGCCGTGGCCGGAACTGACCTGTTCAGTCACATCGGCCATATGGTGTGGACGACATTTCCATCGATCCTGATTGCGATCATTATGTTCACGATCCTCGGCTTCAATATAGACACCCAGGCATCGGCAGATGACCTGGCGGTAACCATGCAACTGATCACGGAGAACTTCTCCATCAACGTAATCATGCTGCTACCGGTCGCGGTCTTGCTGGTCATGGCCAATCGCAAGTTTCCCCCCATCCCGACAATTTTGAGCGGCGCGATGATCGCAGTGCTGTTGGCACTGCTGTTTCAACAACCAGCGATCCTGGCACTCCCCGGCGATGCAGCAAACACTGGTCTCGCCCTGTTTCGTGGTATCTGGCAGACACTGTTCAATGGCTTCAGCCTGGATAGTGGCAATGCAACCCTCGATGACCTGATGACACGAGGTGGCATGAGCTCGATGCTCAATACCGTATGGCTCATTCTCTGTGCGATGGTGTTTGGTGCGGTGATGGACCACACAGGATTATTGCGCTGCCTGGTTAACTACGCCCTGTCATTCGTACACAGCACCGGCAGCTTGATAGCCACGACAATTGCCACCTGTATCGGTGCCAATATCATCACCTCTGATCAGTACATTTCCCTGGTGTTACCGGGTCGCATGTACAAGCTGGAGTATCAGAACCGCCACCTGGATATGAAGAACCTTAGTCGCACGCTGGAAGACTCCGGCACAATCACGTCACCGCTGGTGCCATGGAATACCTGTGGCGCATATATGGCTGGCACCCTGGGAGTGGCGACGTTTGCCTACCTGCCCTATTGTTTCTTTAACCTGGTGAACCCGGTCATCGCGGTCATTTACGGATTTATCGGATTCAAGATCGCACCGGCAGATGAGAGCCCGGACGCAGAAACCACTTCTACCGCTCCCGGTTAGAACCCGACCAACTTAATCTCGCGCTAGATCTGGTTTTGCAGGCACAGCTCTGCCGGATAGGGATTCATATACCAGGAATTGGAAATGTAATCGTTCGGGTGTTTGCGAAAGAAGTGATTCAACAAGGTGATTGGCACGATCAGCGGCAACAATCCCTGACGATAGTTTTCGATTGTTTGCACCATCTCCTGCTTGTCGTCCCCATCCAGATAGTTCTTCAGATAGCCCTGGATATGTTGCAGGACATTGACGTGGTTCTTGCGCGTCGCGCGTATTTTCAGCGCCTGCATTAGCGCGAGCAGATAGTCATCCGCCGCCGCAGTGAGATTGATCTTGTCTATATCGGCGACAAGCCGGCCCAGTTCGCGATAGCGATTCTGGTCATGGCTCATGATGATGAGTTTGTGGCGGGCATGAAAATCGACCAGCTTGCCAACGCTCAGTCCCGAGTCGACCAATTGGTGCCAGCGCTGCATGACGAAAACCCGCTGCACAAAATTCTCTCTTAACACCGCATCACCCAGGCGACCTTCTTCTTCAACCGGCAGGTAGGGAAATCGTTCCATCATACGCCTGGCGAAGATTCCCGCGCCGTCGCGCACAGGCATGTTCTTCCCCCATACCTTGACGCGTTCCATGCCGCAACTCGGTGAATCTTTCTTCAATATATAACCGCACAGGGACTTGATCCATCCGTCCTGGGCGTCGGCACAACTGGTCAGTGGCTCCGTGTAGTCCTTGTCCGGATTATCAATTTCCACGCAATTGATGGACTTTCCTTCTGCGCGCACCAATCTGATGGGTTTCCTCGGCACGCCAAGGCCAATGGCCAACTCGGGACAGAACGACCTGAATTCAAAATATTCACCCAGGGTGCCAGTGATATAGGAATGCCCCTTGTGCCCACCGTCATAGCGAACGCGATCACCAAGCAGGCAACTACTGATACCTATGGGAATCTTCTCCAGCACCGGATCCGGTGAGTTCAACTCTGTCATCTACCTATTCACTCTCTACCAATTTGCCAATGTCCCAATCGCCCCTTATCAAGGCTTCTTTCTCCTGCCTGTTCAACTTCTTGATTCTATACTCCAATTTCGAGGCTGCAGATCTGTCCTCGGCTGCACACTGAAAGACCAGTGTCACCGGCAGCCGCCCCTTCAGGTACTTGGCTCCCCTGTCGGCCGTGCCCTCACCCTGATGCTCCTGGATGCGACGGCTAATATCAGTGCTGATACCGGTGTATAGGGAATCATCAGCACAGCGCAACACATAAACAAACCAGTTGGATTGCCTGCTGGTCATAAGCACTAGCTACCCACGCATCTGCCAGACCTGCTCGTCGACGCGGGCTCGTTGCTCCCGCTCCAGTTTATAGAGATGGGCCAGCAGTGTTCTCTTTGCCCAGGGGATGAGGTGCTCAGCCACATCATCATAGGCAGAGAGTACCAGCTCATCCACACTCGCTGATTCGAGTTCTGAGAGACAGGCAATAATTTTTTCTTCGCGTCTCATCCGGTGTGCGATCAACTGTGCAATTTCCTGCTGTGGTTTATTCATCAAATCTCCATGCCCCGGCGCAAGGTAGCGCAGGTCTCTTTCTTGCAACAGTTTGAGGGATTCCAGATAGTCGGCCATATCTCCATCGGGGGGCAGTATTACCGGCGTCGTACCCTGCAGCACATGATCGCCGGTGAACAGCAATTGCTCTTCCCGCAACAGGTAACAGAAGTGATTGGATACATGGCCGGGGGTGTGAATAAGTTCGAGTGTGTATTCACCCAACTCCAGCGTGTCTCCGTGTTGCCAGAGCTTATCCATCACCACACTATAATCCTGACCCACAGCCTCGGGGGCCTGCAAGCCGATTATCTCGGCACCGGTTTGCGCGGCAAGCGGGACTGCTCCCGGCGAGTGATCCCGATGGGTATGGGTAAGCAGAATGTAGAGCAATTGCCGCTCGCCAATGGCGGCGAGAAAACTCTGCAGTTGCTCCTCATCCACGGGGCCTGGATCCAGCAGACAGAGCCGCTGATCGCCTATCAGGTAGCTGTTAGTACCAGGACCCGTCATCGGGCCCGGGTTGCGCCCGAGAATTCGATGCACCGGTACTTGAGTGTCACCCAATCGCTGGGGTACCCCCGGACTCCACTCTCTGTTCACGCTTGCAGCCACCTCGGTTTTGGCAAAGAAATTTGGTCTATTGCCTGATGCTTCTGGACGAATTCGCAGCGATCATAGTGATCGATCCGGATAAAAATTGCATCTGGAGTTTGAGCCCGATTCACGACATAATTGCCCGCTTTAAAAATCCAGTGGCAATCAGTTCTGCACGCCTTCATGCAATCAAGAGAACACCAGTCCGGTACCACAGCCAGCTGCCAAAAAACTCCCGCCTCACGCCAATAGCTCGACAGTTTAAGGATAACCATGCACCGAATTCAGACATTTAACGCGATTTCTGACAAGGGACTCAGCAGATTTCCCAATGACAAGTATGAAGTAGGCCCGGAAGTGTCCGATCCCGACGCCATCTTGCTGCGAAGCCACAAGCTTGATGCCAACATTATCGACGGATCTCTGAAGGCCGTTGCCCGTGCCGGTGCAGGGGTCAACAATGTCCCGGTAGAGGCTTGCACAGAGCATGGGGTTGTCGTATTCAATACGCCAGGCGCGAATGCGAATGCGGTAAAAGAGCTGGTGCTTTGCGGACTGCTGCTCGCCTCCAGGGGTATCGTGCCGGGTATCGCCTATGCGAGCTCCCAAACTGATGTCTCAGACTACGGCGAACTATCCACGCTAATGGAGCAGAACAAGAAGCGCTTCGCCGGCAGCGAGATCGCTGGCAAAACCCTCGGCGTGGTCGGCCTTGGAGCGATTGGTTCCCTGGTTGCGGAGATGGCAATCGGATTGGGAATGGAAGTTCAGGGTTTCGATCCCGCCCTGTCGGTAGAAGCAGCCTGGCGACTGCCCAGCCAGGTACGGCGCATAGAAAATCTTAATAACCTCGTGGCCAGCTCGGATTTCATCACCCTGCATCTGCCTGTGCTCGACTCCACCCGCAATCTGATTGATGCTGCCATGTTCAGCGCCATGACAGAAGGTACCTGCCTGCTGAACTTTGCCCGCGATGAAATCATTGATCCAGAAGCACTGGTTGCTGCTCTCGATTCCGGCAAGTTGGGTTGCTATGTGTCCGACTTTCCGCGACCGGAACTGATGGGACGAGATAACGTTATCTCGATGCCGCACATCGGCGCCAGCACGGCTGAAGCTGAAGAGAATTGTGCAGTTATGGCTGCGAATCAGCTTATGGATTTTCTGGACAACGGTAATATTAAAAATTCAGTGAACTTCCCCGCCCTGTTTCTCGATCGAGCGGAAGGCGCGGAGAAAGGCACTCGTCTGGCTATTGCGAACAAGAATGTTCCCAAAATGCTGGGACAAATCCTCTCCGTACTTGCGGATCAGAACATCAACGTCATCGACATGCTGAACAAGAGTCGGGATGAAGTGGCCTATAACCTGATTGATCTTGAGTCTATACCCTCACAATCAGCATTGGATGCCATCGCGGCAATCGAGGACGTGATTAAAGTCACTGTGCTTTAGTCTCCCAACAAATCTCACAACTGCACCACTGAAAATTCAGGATACAACTATGAAGCGCGTATTTAACTTCGGAGCCGGTCCCGCCATGCTGCCACTGGAAGTCATGGAAAAAGCCCAGGCAGAGTTTCTTAACTACAGGGATCTGGGTGCAGGCCTGATTGAAATCAGCCATCGCTCAAAAGAGTTTGATGAAATCATCAACCGCACCGATGAATTGCTGACAGAGCTCGCCAACATACCCTCCAATTACAAGATTCTCTATGTTCATGGTGGCGCGCAGATGCAATTTTCTGCTGTACCACTCAACCTGATCAATCGCCTGCCGGCTCGCAAGGCAAGTTTCGTGCTTACTGGAAACTGGGCGGTGAAGGCCAGCAAAGAGGCGGCACGCTACGGGACATCACTGAACGTTGCCAGCAGCGAGGACAAGAACTTCAACTACATCCCCGAAGTGGCTGCCGGCGACTTTGATCCAGAGAGCTCATACGTGCATATCACCAGCAATAACACATTGTTCGGTACACGCTGGCACAGGTTCCCAGACACGGGAGATATACCCCTGGTTGCGGACATGACTTCTGAATTCATGTCCCGAAAGCTGAATATCAGCGATTTCGGCATTATCTTCGCTGGTCTGCAGAAAAACCTGGGACCAGCCGGACTGGCACTGGTAATCATTCGTGAAGACCTCCTCGATCTCGCCCTGCCTGAAACTCCAGGACTGCTGAATTACCAGACTTACGCCGATCAGCATTCACTGGCCAACACCAACAACACCTTCGCCATCTACATGATGTGCCTGGTAATGGAGTGGCTAAAAGACCAGGGTGGCGTTGAGAAGATGGAAGCATTGAATGAGCAGAAGGCAAAGCTGCTCTATGACTATATCGATGGCAGTGATTTCTACTTCGGCACCGCAGACCCGGCCCACCGCTCGGTGATGAACGTGACCTTTAATCTCAACAATGAAGACCTGCTGGGTGATTTCGTCTCACAGGCAGAAGAACAGGGCCTCTATGCTCTCAAGGGCCACCGCGCCGTGGGTGGGGCTCGTGCATCGATTTACAATGCCATGCCATTGGCGGGCTGCCAGGCCCTGGTCGACTTTATGGCAGAGTTCGAAGCGAAACACAGCTAGCAGGTGGCCGGCCTGCCCGGCCACGCTGACATTCAGGGGAGCATTCGATTTGCTCTCGCTAGCCGTTAAAATGCTCGCTATGAGCAAAGCGCGAAAGATAGTTCATTGTGACTGTGACTGCTTCTATGCGTCCATAGAGATGCGTGACAACCCCGAATTGCTCGGCAAACCTCTTGCAGTGGGAGGATCCCCTGAGCGTCGAGGGGTGGTCGCAACCTGCAATTACGAGGCGCGCAAGTATGGCATTCATTCGGCGATGGCTTCGGCCACCGCACGCAAGCGCTGCCCACAACTTATTATCATCAAACCCGACATGGAAAAGTACCGGGTTGCATCGCAAGCGATACACGAAATCTTTCGACAATACACGGACATTATCGAGCCCCTGTCGCTTGATGAAGCTTACCTGGATGTGAGTGAATGCGATGCATACGAGGGTAGCGCGACACGAATCGCACAATCGATACGCGATCAGGTACGGGAAACGATCGGCATCACGATCTCCGCTGGCATCGCACCAAACAAGTTTCTCGCCAAGATTGCCAGCGACTGGAACAAACCAGATGGTCAGTTCGTGATCACACCGGACGAAGTAGAGAGTTTTGTTGCAAGCTTACCAGTGAAAAAATTGCACGGTGTGGGCAAGGTGACGGCTGCCAAGATGCATCGCCTTGGCATCCAGACCTGTGGTGATATTCGGAAGTTGAGCGAAGACGAATTGAGCAAATATTTTGGCAGTTTTGGTGAGCGACTGCGACAGCTAAGCCAGGGGATTGACCACCGGCCTGTGCAAGTGCAGCGGATACGGAAGTCTGTGAGCGTAGAAAATACCTATGCCAGCGATCTCCCCTCCCTGGAAGCCTGCCTTAAGGAACTTCCCGCTCTGCAGGAGCAATTGCAGCGCCGGCTCGAACGTCTCGAAGGGCAATACAAAATTCAGAAGCAATTTGTAAAAATAAAATTCCATGATTTCGTCCAGACCACCGTGGAGTCTATTTCCGATTGTCTGAATCCGGAAAATTACGATCAATTGTGCAGGGATGGCTATGCACGCGGCGATAAACCCGTTCGCCTGCTCGGCCTGGGTGTGAGAGTCCTTCCTGCGACCGGTGGAGACGAGGAAGTCAGCAGCGAACAACTCGTGTTTTCTCTTGAGCAGGCGCATTGAGATAAGCATGAGCAGATACCGACCCCCAGGCAAGCCTGCCGCAAAGTACATTACTCCCGACGGAGAGAAAGCTCTCAAGGAAGAACTGCGATATCTATGGAAAGTTGAACGTCCGACAGTGACTCAATCTGTATCTGACGCGGCCGCGCTCGGTGACAGGTCGGAAAATGCCGAGTATATCTACGGCAAGAAGCGGCTGCGGGAAATCGATCGCAGGGTGCGCTATCTGAGCAAGCGCCTGGACGAAGTTACTGTGGTTCACAATAGCCCCGATGATACCAGCAAGATCTATTTTGGCGCGTGGGTCGCACTTGAGGATGACAGTGGCGCAGAAGTAGAGTATCGGCTGGTTGGCCCGGACGAAATCGATCCAAAACTTGGCTATATCAGCATAGACTCACCGATGGCGCACAGCCTGTTGGGCAAGAGAATCGATGATGAGATTCAGGTGCAGACCGAAGCAGGGAAAATGTCTTACGTAATAGTCAATATTCGCTACCAGGACTCAGCGAAATCGTGAAACATATTTCAATAGTCGTCGTATCCAGGGCACTCGGATCTTCCGTAACCATTCCCCTGGAAATGTTGAGTGCAGCAAATGATCTCGCCCTGGCCAAGAAACAAAAAGAGAAAGTTAATCACGTCGAACTGATCTCCACACATGACGAGCACGTTGTGCTCGCCGGCGGCATGGTAGTGAAGTGTCAGCACCGTTTACCGGCCATCACCGATACCGACTTGATATTCCTGCCAGCAGTCTGGCGTAAGCCAGGGCAAGCAGTCACAGAAAATACGGAACTGGTGAGCTGGATAAAAAGGCAGTACCACAAAGGCGCGATAATTTGTGCCGCTACCACCGGCGCCTATTTCCTTGCTGAGGCGGGTTTGCTGAACGAGAGACCGGCAACAACCCATTGGCGATACTTCAGCGATTTTGCACGCAGATATCCCAGCATAAAACTGCAGCGCAAGAGATTCACCACAAAATCGGATGAAATCTACTGCACGGGGTCAGTTAATGCCATTCGCGACATCATGCTCCATTTCATAGCGGACTTGTACGACAACGGCATCGCCAATGAGGTAGCCCAACACTTTACTCACGAGCTGAAGCCTTCTTTCGAATCAGAGTTGTTGAATCAGGATCAACAGAGCTCTCATCATGATGAGATAATCATTGCTGCACAGGAGTGGTTACAAAACAATTTTCAGGACAGCATCCAGATATCTGCCCTGGCTGACAGATTTGGTCTCAGCGTGCGATCATTAAACCGCCGATTTAAATTAGCCACCGACACCACACCCTTGCAATATCTGCTATCGCTGCGCCTGACTCATGCGAAATCCTTGCTGAAACACAGCAACCTGGTGATTGCCGAAGTTGCCGATACTGTTGGCTACCAGGACACCAGTTATTTCACCGAGTTATTCAAGAAAGCCAATGCCATGACACCAAATCAGTATCGGGAGTTAGTTCGAAACAAGATGTTTACGGTAGAAAGCAAACAGCCGAACCCGTAAGGATTCGGCTGTCCAGATTGCCTGATATCAATATCAGCCTTTTTGCTTGGCGTCGAACTGATTGAGTTGCTCAGCGCTTGCCTCGGTCTGATACTTTTGCTTCCACTCGACATAGGGTATGCCGTACACGATTTCCCGCGCGGCATCATAATCGAGATCGAAGCCGCGATCTTCAGCTTCTGCCTTGTACCATTTAGACAGGCAGTTGCGACAGAAACTGGCCAGGTTCATCAGGTCGA
>CAYTLI010000033.1:0-19355 GCA_964438455.1 uncultured Pseudohongiella sp. | reverse complement strand
GAGACCGCTAAGCAGCTCACCGAGGGACGCAGCAACCCGATTGAATTCCTTCGAGTGCGCAATCATTTCTTCATAGGAGTTGCTGGCATGTTGAATCACGTCGCGGGAAGACTCTTGCGCCTTGAGCATGACAGCCAGTTGATCAGAGTAATTTTGTTGCCATTCCAACAGGCGGCCCAGGGACTCGTTAAAGTGCTGAAAATTCTCACCGTACTGAACTTCTATTTTCGAATTGAAGTCGCGCATGACCGAGCTAATCGCTTCTGTGAGCGCATTGGTGTTGGCGTCTACCATTTGTTCCCGGTACCGGGTGTTCGATTCGAGCAGATTGGCCGCATCGGCCCGACTTTCCGCCCGCAGTTCTTTCAGATTGTCATTCAGGTCGGCGATGGCCATCTGCAGGTCTGCGACGGTTACTGGTTTTGCGGTTTCTGTTCCAGCGCTACTAATGAGACTGATGGCGTGTCTAAGCCTTATACTTAAAGCGCCAAGTATCCCTATTACTGAAGACCAGACCGCAACACCAAGGCCATCGATCATCAATGGCACGGAAGCCTCGATGTTGGCACTATCAAATCGCATGAGCCCGAAAGCGATACCAAGGAATGTGCCGAAGATACCAAAACTGGTGAGAATTGCCGGCGCCGTCTTTACCGTCTGAAGGGAGAAATTGAAGCCATGGAAATAGATGATCAGCACGCCCATCAAGCCGATCAGGGTCCAGGTGATACTGGTCAGGTCGTTGAGTATATCCATGAAATACAGCTCTCCCGCTCACAGAACATGTTGTAAGCCCTTGTCCTGCCAGCATAAAAAACCCGCTGGGAAGCGGGTTTATACCATAATCGGAACTGTGCAGACGAGGGCTGGCTCACAACCAGCCCCGAGGTTTCAAGCCAGCTTATTCCTCATCCTGCTTGCGCAGATGACCGTAGAGTAACTCTTCGGAAAATTCTACGCATTTGAACTCCAGCAACTGCATATTCTCATCCAGGCGGCGATAGAGTGGATAGCTTATCGTCCACGGCCTGGTATAGACATTAGGATCTTCCAGGGTCGCTTCATACATGATCACGTTGGGCCCCATGTGGGTATATCGCTCAGTAACCCGCAATGCTTCCGTGTGATGATTGCCTGCATGATCAAACCACGTGTCGGGTACCTGGTCTGTGACTTCGATGACCAGAGTATCGCCTTCGAAATGCGCCAGGTTATGTCCCATCCAGGAATAAATCGGTGCTTCAAAATCCGGCTGATCCACATAAACGATGCGGCTGGCACTGGCAAACTCATAGGCCATGATGATGTGATCGGTTGACTGCACGATCTGGAACGGAAAAGGCAGATAGTTGGCGCGAGGTATACCCGGCATATAGCACTTGACCAGTGGATCATTGGCGAGCCAGTCAGCCTTGTTTGCCTGCTGCTGGGCACGCGCTTCAGCTGTGTAGGGTATTTCGCCGCCTTCAACAATGCCGAGGCCAGCGCGGATGGCTCCAATGGCGCCCATTTCCACTACCGGACTGAAATCGGCGGCGTGGGGTTCAATATCGTAATTGGCAGTATTCATCGCCTGCCAGATACCATTGAAATCAGGGCGGCCATCAGCTGTGCGCGGAATGTTGCCATTGTCAGCGGCAAAGGTCTGCAGGGAAAAAGTGCTCAGCAAACAAACCGTTAACACCTTGATCATTCTGGTTACCGGGTTGATTGCAGTAAACGCGAGAGAGCTTGCATAGCTTGCCATACGATTCTCCATTCTTGTTATTTGCTGGCAATGGCGAAATACTACCACAGTGATCCACCATGAAGGACACTATTCTGAACTCACTCGCCCGGCTTGAGGAAACTGGTCTGAGCCTGCTCCTGCGGGAGTCTGGCGTCGCTTTTTTCACTTCTCTCACCCTGCACTCCCTGGCGATGGCTTTCGTCGTCGGTATTAACTTACTGTTGGCTGCAAGATTGCTGGGCTTGCTGTCACAGATTGAACTGCACAAGTTTCGTCCCTATCTGACGCTGCACTGGTGGTTCGCGGGCCTGATCTTTTTCTCAGGCGCGGCACTTCTGTTGGCATATCCGGCAAAAGCACTCACCAATCCTGTGTTTTACCTGAAGCTGGTTGCCCTTTCTGCTGGCTTGCTGCTCCTGTTGAAACTCCAATCCAGCATCAAGGACCCAAACCTTTCCATTCGCCCGGATCGACAAAAGCTTTTCGGTGCGACGATGATCGCGTGCTGGGTAACAACCATATTTGCCGGCAGGTTTCTTGCGTATACCAACAGCATCCTGCTGGCATCGAGCTTCTACTGACACAGAAAACCATGGAACAAGCACTCCTCAGTTTCTCCCAGAGCACCGGAATTTTTGATTTCATGCATTCTCCTTGGGGTTGGCCGGTCATCGAATCCCTGCATTTCCTCGGCTTGAGTTTATTAATAGGCTCGGTGGGTCTCTTTGACCTGCGTCTGTTGGGGCTCGGCACCGGCATCTCTTACAACTTCCTGCACAAGATCATCCCATTTGGCATTGCCGGTTACTTTTTAAATGTGATAACTGGCACAATGTTTCTGAGCTCAGCGCCTGACCAATATCTCTACAACCCCGCTTTTCAGATGAAGCTCTGCTTTATGGTAATAGCCGGCATCAATATGCTGTTGTTTTATCGCTATAGCTTTTCTGCTATTCGAGAGCTGAATAGCGAAACGACTTTGCCTGCAAGAACGAAGACGTTTGCCGGCATATCCCTCTGCTGCTGGTGCCTGGTGATCGTGTGCGGGCGCTTGATCACCTATTACCGACCCCCATATCACTGGTGTTTTTGGTGTTGATGGAGCCTTGCTCTTGATTCCCTTGAATCCCTGTTTTAGTCTCCTCGCCCCGCTCACTCTCAAGCATTCCCGAAATGGCTGTGAAATCTGATATTCGCCTGGGCAAACTGGAAATTCGCTGGAACTGGCTGATCGCCGCCTGTGTAGTTGTCACTGCACTTGGCCTGGGCAGACTGGGTGTCTGGCAATTGGACCGTGCCGCAGAGAAAGTCGCAGCCCAGCAGGAACTGATACTTGAGTTGGAAGCTAACGCCACGCCAATCGAAGAGATCCCGGAAGGCCATTTGCACCGGGCCAATCCTGAATTACCCAATCGCCACGTTTCCCTTGCAGGCGAATACCTCAATGACAGGACCATATTGGTACTGGCCGAGTTTTTCGACGGTCAGATTGGCTATGGGGTGGTCACGCCATTTCGCCTGCGCAGTAACGATCAACTGGTGCTTGTGCACCGCGGCTGGACCTCCGGCATCCTGCCACCCAACACGCCACCAATTCTGCGCCCTTTTGATGGGCCAGTAGAAATCAAGGCTCAGATCCATGTCCCGCCAAGAGATGCCCAGGTAATAGCCAGCGAAGTGGATGCCAGCGAATGGCCCCTGCGCATTCGCAGCCTGGAGTTCGACGTTATCTCCGAAATCCTGGGCGAGCCCCTGTTTCCTTTCGAAGTCCGCTTGACCGCAGAACAACCCGGGGTATTGGTGAGACATTGGCCCGCAGTCGCTATCGACATTAATCAACACCTGTTTTACGCCTTGCAGTGGTTTCTGTTCGCCACAATAGTTCTGGCTGTCGCCGTTTTCGCCAGCAGTAACCTCTGGCACTTGCTGAAAGGCGTAGACCCCTCGATTCCCGACAAAATCGACCCGAACGCCTGACGTTTTTCGAAATTCGCCAGGATTTAAGAAAACAGTAATCGATTCTGCGGTGAAAATCCGCCAATACAGCCCTAAGGTGTTGATTTTTCTTGGCGAATAACCGATTTCGCCGTTCAAAAAGCTGCCCGAAAATGCTATGTTTCGGCGGATAAGTGCGCTGGCTGCAGAACGCCAATTCACTTACTACCCATCATGCTTGAGGAGAATCTAATATGCGCAGCCGATTACTAGGTGAATCAATTGGCAAGTCCCTGCTAGGCGCAGCAACTTTCATGCTCATGTCTACTGTATCAGGTACCGTCCTGGGCCAGTCAGACGAAGTTACCTTCCACAAGGACATCGAGCCTATCCTGCAGCGTAGCTGCCAGAACTGCCACCGAGACGGTGGTGCCGGTCCCATGCCCCTGATCTCTTACGAGCAGGTAGCACCATTTGCGGGCCTGATCGAATACAAAACCGGCCTGCGCGACCGCGCCGGTGCGATGCCACCCTGGTATATGGAGAAGAATATCGGTATCCAGGAGTACAAGGACGATCCGTCCCTGAGTGACGCGGAAATCGCCGCTATCTCTACCTGGGCCCGCTCCGGCACACCCAAGGGTGATCCTGCCGATGCCCCGGAGCCTCTGGTTTTCGATGACAGCGTGAAGTGGCGCGCCGGCCAGCCTGACCTGATCGTGCGCCTGGATGACGTAACCAAACTGGCGGGTACGCCTGACTGGTGGGGTGAAGTTCCTTCCGCGCCGACTGGCCTGACCGAAGATCGTTATGTGAAATCAGTTGAGATCGTGGAAGTCAACGATGTACCACAAGCCGGTACAGGTCGAGAGACCGTTGGCGGGCGCTACATTTTTCACCATATGATCTGGGCAACCGCACAGATGGATGAGAATGGTGAACGCGTACCTGGCCTGAATATTCCCTGGCCAGTGCATGAAGTAGGCCGCAATGCTGACATCTTCGACGAAGATGCCGGTCGTCTGTTGCGCGCAGGTTCGTGGATCGTTTCAGACTCTGTACACCTGCACTCCAACGGCATTGATACCACGGGTCACCTGGAAATCGGCTTCCGCTTCCACCCGGAAGATTACGAACCCAAGTACCAGAATGCATTCATCGGCCTGGGTAACGGCGTCGACATCAGCATTCAGGGCAACAAGACTGACCAGGAACTTCATGCTTACACAGTTCTTGAGCAGCACACCAAGGTGATTACTTTCGAACCGCATCTGCACGCTCCAGGTGAGCGCATGTGCCTGGAAGCAATCTGGGGTTACACCATTGAGACCTTGTCCTGTGTTGGCTACGACCACAACTGGGTGCGTGGATATCCTTACGAAGATCATGCGGCACCGCTGCTGCCCAAGGGTACGATCCTGCACATCGTGGGTTATATGAACAACACCGAGACCAATCCCAATGTCCCTGACCCCCGTAACTGGCAGGGCTCCGGTAACCGCTCGGTGACCAATATGTTCATCGACCTGGGTATTCGGGTAACCATGACGGACGAGCAATTCCACGACGCCATGGAAGAACGACGCCAGGCACTCAACCTTGGTCCCAATGATCACGTCATTGGTTGCCCACTCTGCGGTGCTCCCCTGGTGGCTCCCATTGCCGAGAACGATGATTCCGGCGCAACAACGGCGAGTGACGACTAGGAAGGATCATGCAACAGTCAATTCGTTCGATCTGTAGTCTGGTGGCGTTGTCAGTATTACTGGCAGCGCCATTGGTGAACGCGCAGTCTTACCGTACTGGTCAGCACGTTGAGCCGGCGTTCGAGGGCTGGCGTCCCAATCCCGACGGAACGTTTAATTTCATGTTTGGTTACATGAATGAAAACTGGGAAGAGGAGCCAGATATCCCTATAGGCGAGAATAACTTTTTCTCACCTGGCGAATCCGACCAGGGACAGCCTACCCACTTTCTGCCGCGGCGTAATCGCTTCACCTTCGAAGTGACTGTGCCCGCAGACTGGGGAGACAAGGAGCTGGTCTGGACCCTGAACGTGAATGGCGTTGAACGAAAGGCCTACGCAACCCTGCGCCAGGATTACCTGGTCGATAATATGGTGATTGCTTCAGAGACCGGTTCCCTTGGTGCTGGTACCAGTAGCCCTGAATCCCGGGCCAATGTACCGCCCGTGCTCACCGTTCAGGGTGACCTGGTTCGCACCGCTCGTGTTGGCGAGCCGGTGAATCTGACCACACATATCTGGGATGATGGCCTGCCCGAGAGACGCCGCGAATCCACCAATACCGCCGAAGAGCTGGAGCGTCGTATTATGCGCCGGCCTTCGCGGGTTACCGTGGGTAAAGTAAACGGACTATTCCTGTCCTGGAATGTCTACCGAGGCCCAGGCAAGGTGACTTTCGATCCTCCCCTGCCGAAACCCTGGGAAGACACTCGCACCTCGGCAAACTCGCCATGGGGCCCTCTGTGGCTGCCACCGGAGGTTCCGGAAGATGGCATCTACGAGGTTAACGCTACATTTGATGAACCCGGCACATATGTGCTGTGGGCGCGGGCTGATGATGGGGGCCTGTACCACGATGGGTACATAACCGTGCATGTAAGCGAGTAAGGCAAGGAAAACTAAAAGCCCTCATGCGATTTCGCCTGAGGACTTTTTTTATGCGTTCAGTTCAGGACTGCCTTAAACGACTACCGAGTGTGGAATTTCCACTCACCATCGACAACGCGCAGGTAGGCATAACCTCCGGTGTATCTCGGCGCCGTATCCTCTCCCATTGGCTGGCACCAGAATATGCCGACAATAGCATGCGGCGCAGCAGAAAGGCTGGCACCCAGGCGTCGATGCTGCTCGTTGGTTTCATCGAATCGTTCCTGATACATATATTTCACACCCATATTGTTCTGAGCCAGTTGGCGGATGTTTGACATGAATGCATACATATCGAGATAGGTCTCGCTGTCTGTCACCAGGGTTCGCAACCAATCGTCATCAGCTGTACTCACAGCCGCATAGGCCTGACGAAACAGCATTAACTGATCCCGAAACAGCGGTTCGACCGTCTCCTGGTTCCAGTTGTGGTAGCGGGCACATAGTGACCCTTCAACACTCTCCAACGGAGTGAATATGGAATCGAATTCATCTACAGGATTGTCGAAGTCCTGTGCGAAAGCAGACTGGGCTGCGCAACTCAACAGCAAAACCACGCAGACGTAAATTTTCAATTTCTTCATAATTCTTTGCAGAGATTATTGGTCGGGTTCCAGCCGGATGGTGAAGGGCGGATCGAAATTCCGTTCTTCCTCGGGCAGGATAATAGTGGTTTTGGGCGGCGCTACGTATTGAATATCCGGGTCGCCATAGCGCAATTCCAGAAGTATGCGCTCCGCCTCCATCTGGATGGAAGGTGGCTCTTTATTCGCACCGAAAGTAAAGCTGAAACTCCCCCGGATCAGCTCATCACCATCACCGAGAATAGCCCAGTCTGCAGTGTAGTAGTCGGCGTCAGCCAGCGCCGGCAAGCTGAGTGCATATTGATCTGTTGGACGCGGATTGTAGCGGAAATTGATATCAACCCAATCCCGAGCCTGATTACGCAGTACCAGTTTTACCAGTCGCACCTGCATGGGAAAGTTGATGCTCAGTTGCTCTGGGGCAGCCGAGAGCACGGCATCATTCAGGGGCGAAGTTTCTGTTTTGCTGAGTATTTCGGTACCATGCGCCGTCAGCCGGGGCGCATGGTGACTCATCGGTTGCGCCCAAACCAATGGCAGGTAGGAACACGCCAGTATGGCTACGACGGAAACTATTGGCTTGCGGGCACTGCTCATAGGTGTTGGTCAACATGTTGAAAACCAAAGAATAGCATTAGTCACTGAGCCGAAAAACCTCGATTTCACCCTGAAGAATTAGGCAAATGGAAGCAATGAATTTCGTTCAGATACTCTCTGAGCTGCAAGGAAGCCCCAATAACACAACACACTTTGACGAAACCTGGTCCCAGGGCCGCTCCGCGTTTGGCGGTTTGTCGGCTGCCTTTGCCATTACGGCGATGACCAAACAGGTTGATGCGGATACACCCTTACGCTCACTTATGGTGTCTTTTATCGCGCCCATTCCTCCCGGCGAAGTAGAAGTAAAAACCCACATCCAACGGCAGGGTAAAAACGTGACCCAATTGAGCGCCGATGTCCTCTCCGGTGGTGAGCTTTGTCTGCAGGCAATGGGAGTATTCGGTCGGGGCAGAGCTGCCACAGCCTCACCTCCAGGCGACACATTCGACCCACTGCCCAGGGAGCAGGGAATTGTGTTTGCGGACCATGCGCGTCGCTTGCCGTCCTTTCTCAAGTATTTTGAAGGTTGCTGGGCCGGCGGCGGCCTGCCCTTCTCCGGACGCAAAGCAAACACGCTGGACTTATGGGCGCGTCATACCAGCGACCTCAGTGAATTTCCTGCAGAACAGGTCTGTGCTATCGCGGATATTCCTCCCCCTGTCATGCTCTCTCATTTCACTACACCGACTCCCGCCAGCTCCCTTACCTGGTCACTGGAATTCCTGATACCACCAGCGCAGATCAACAGCGACTGGTTCTATCTGCACTTCGATATGGAAGGAGCAGCCGAGGGTTATACTCAACAATCCGGTAGAATCTATACCGAAGACGGTCGGCTGTGTGCACTGACCAGGCAATGCATGGTGTATTTTGAGCAAAGCAAATAAGAGTGACACCAGACCCGTTTAAACCTGGCATCAATACGGCGTCGTCTGTTTACTTGAAGGTAAAGCCCTGGCCAGCCAGAAATTCCTTCATATGAGGCCGGGATTTTTCTGACAGCAACGTGGATACCTGCTCGGTCCAGCTGATGCCATGACCACCACCAGTGCGGGTGCGATAGTATTCCCGGATTGCTTCATCGTAAGCTTCAATTACTTCGCGATCACCTTCTTCGTTGTACACTTCCTGCTTGACGATCACTGACAGCGGCAGGCGTGGTTTGCACTCAGGGTCCTGGTCAGGATAACCAAGGCAGAGACCAAACACAGGGTAGACACCCCTGGGCAGTTGCAGGAGCTCGGATACGGGTCCGGGATTATTGCGGATACCACCGATATAGCAGATACCCAGACCTTCTGATTCCGCTGCCGTCACCAGGCTCTGGGCCATCAAGGCCACATCCACCGTGGCGATGATAAAATGCTCCGTGTAGTTCCCCTCAAATGGTTTGCCATAAGCCTCACAATAATTTCCTGCACGCTTCAGGTCTGCACAAAACACCAGGAATTCGGCAGCGGTTTCTACATATTTCTGATTACCTGCAAACTCTGCCAGCTTGCTGCGACTGGATTTATCGGTTACGCGTATGATCGTGGAGCCTTGCAGGAAGCTGGAGGTTGCCGCCGCTTGCCCGGCTCGGAACAACTCATCCAGCAACTCCGGCGGGATAGCTTTCTCAGTGAATTTTCGGATACTGCGATGGGATTTCAGTAAATCTATTACTGAGCTCATACTCTATTTCCTTATACGGGGACGGTAGGTTCAGCTTGCTGCTGGAACCTGAAGCTTAGCGAGCGCCAAGCAGATGATCAAAGAATTCTGGCACTACCTCGTTGGCCGCATTGGATTCCGCATTGAACATGAGCACCATGCCGATGTTGGCGTCGGGAGAAAACGCCATCTCGGAACGATAGCCGCGTACACCGCCACCGTGATGCACGATGCGCAGACCACGAAAATCAAAGACCCGCCAGCCGATTGCATAATAAGCTTTCTCGACACCTGACCAGCGATTGAAATAGCTGCCATAAGGAGTCTCGATTACTGGTTCATGCAGTTCCGACAGGAAGTCGTAACCCAGCACCTCGGGAAAGGCGCCAAGATTTGCCCGCAACCACATGGTCATGTCGAAGACGCTGGCATTAATACCCGCCGCTGGTGCAGCCGTATAGTAGGCGGGATTGGTGTTGGTAGTGCGCCACCGTCCTCTTACCAGGCGATGGGGAAAGGTCGCCTCGTGATGATTGATATAGGGCTCATATCCAATTGTGGCCGTAGCCATACCCAGGGGGCGGAAAATGTTCTGCTCGAGGAAGCGTTCGTAGCTATCGCCCGTGCTCTCTTCAACCACATCGGCTATCAGTGAGAACACTACGTTTTGATAGCCATAGCATTGCCCTGGTTTGCAAACAGCTGGAATCTGGTCGAATCGATTCTTGATGCGATCGTAGGCAACACCATCGTCCAGCAGATTGGAATAGGAGTGGGGCATCAGACCCGTGGAATGACTGGCCACATGACGCAGGGTAATTCTGCTGGCACTGGCGCCATTACCAAGGCGCAGGGATGGAAACAGCTCCATGATCGGCGTATCCCAACTCTGTAGTTGCTGATCAACCAACAGAGTTGCTGCCGCGCCCGCAAAGGTCTTGGACATGGAAGCGATGCGAAAGATGGAATCTGTTGTAACCGGTTGCTTGCGATCCACATGACGCACACCCCAGGTTTGCAGGTGCATAATCCCTTCTCTCGACACGATGGCCAGGGTAGCGCCAGGAATGCGTTTTTCCGCAATCAGTGCTTCCAGCCAATCAACATAGTCGGAGAAATCGTAATTATAAGGTAGTGGTGCGGACGCTTCCTCCGCAACACTGGTGCTGGATAAACCGGAGGCCATGCTCAGCAACAAAATAGCCAACAGGGCCAGGCTCCCGGGCTTTCGCTTGCTTCTGGGTGGGCTGCTAGGATTCAAACGAGAAACTGCGGATTCTGGACGGTGGGTGAAAAACATTCCTTGTCTGCTGCTAGATTATATGAGCTTTAGCCTGCCAGGAAGTTCCGTGGTCAGAGGGATTATTGTCGCCCAAAAAACAAGCCGATCCAATCACAGCTATCTGGAGTTAACTATGATTAGATCGGCCAACAGGGGGCACTTTTTAGTGCTTTGAGGAGCCCTCAAGTCGCCCTTTGCCCAATAATCAGGGTACTAGCAGCAAGACACTTCCTTCATTGCGGACAATGGTCAGGGCCGCAAATCGGCCACTATCGCCCACGATAGTATTGAATTCGTCGAGATCGCTGACCTGTTGTCGATTGACTCCGACGATGACATCACCCGCGCGCAGCCCGGCAGAGGCCGCCCGGCTTTGTGGATTTACAGAGTCGACCACCACGCCAGCGCTGGTCGCGAGTTCCTCTCCAGCACGGATATCTCGCAATTGCGCACCACGAAAACTGGTGTTCACGCTCGGACGGTCATCGCCAGCAGAAGCTGTACCACTTGCGTCACCAATGATGGCACTGACGCTGAGCGACTCGCCTTCCCGAAGCAGCGACAACTCAACTTCCTGCTCCTGACGCATCAACCCTACTCGATTTCGCAAGTCGCGGCCGCTTTCTACGGGCTCACCGTCGATCGCCACGATAACGTCTGATATCTCGATACCGGCTTTTTCAGCCGCGCTGCCCGGCAATACACTGGTCACCAGGGCGCCGGCATTCACATCTACATCCAGCGCCTCTTTGACACTGGGTGTAACTGAAGTGATGGTGACCCCCAGCATGCCACGCTTGACTTCACCGTCGCGCTTGAGGTGATCAACGACGGCAGCAACCATGTCTGCGGGGACGGCGAAGCCGATACCATTGTTACCTCCATCGCCGCTGATGATCGCAGTGTTGATTCCGATGAGCTGCCCTTGCATATCGATCAGGGCTCCACCGGAATTACCAACATTGATCGCAGCATCAGTCTGGATAAAATCTTCGTAGTTGTTGTTATTGAGCCCGGTACGACCCAGCGCGCTGACAATGCCATGAGTCACCGTTTGCCCAATGCCGAATGGATTACCAATCGCCACTACAAAATCGCCTACACGCACTTTTTCACTGTCAGCCAGGCTTACCTCGACCAGATCCTCGGCAGGAACCTGCAACAGAGCCACATCGGTGCTGGCATCGCTGCCGATCAACTCAGCGGTGAGTGCCCTGCCATCGGCAAGTTGCACCGAGATCTCACTGGCGTCATCGACCACGTGATGGTTAGTCACCACGTAGCCCTGCCCGGCATCGATGATGACCCCAGATCCCGCCCCGACGGCGAAAGGTTGTTCGCCGCGATTAAACAGTTCAGGTGTATTGGGTATGAATCGGCGTAAATCTTCCGGTACGCCTTCACCGCGGAAAAAATAGCGACCCGAAGTGGGTACGCTCTTACTGACACGAATATTGACCACAGCAGGTGTTACTGCATCCAGCATGGGTGCCAGCGATTGACCGTTCAGTTGCCACGGTTCTGCGGCTACCGCAGACATGCTTACTTGCACGCTCAGCAGGAGCGCACTGATAAAAAGAAAGAATCTCATAGCATCCTCCCTATATGTTCTATGTGATTACGACTGCCGAAATCCGTCCGTTCGGGGCGATTCAGCGAGATATGCCCTAAATCTAGGGGCGGGAAGACGCGATAACCTGAAAATGTAATGAACTTTTTATCCAGAAAAGCTGATTATCAGCGGTAGTGGTTCAGTGGCAGCCCTTGAGGCGCTAGAATCCGGCTGTAACGTCAATTTAGACGAATTGCGGCCCTGATAGACGAAATGCAGTGTTTGAGCCATTGAATTTGCAACAAAATGGGCTTATCTAGCGTCTAATAGGGTATGTGAGGGGATTCTCACGACAGGCAACAATCGGCGAAACAGTGAACCTGGGGGCAGCATGAATTCCAATACCGCGGTTAACACAGCAGAATTTGAACTGAGCGATCGAGAAGACGCAGGCTTCGAGCCCTGCGCCCAGCCCTTTCGCCTCGGCAACTGGCTCGTGGACCCAATGTTGAATCGGCTACAACAAGCAGAGGGTAGCGTCCAGCGCCACCTGGAACCGCGTCTGTGCAAGCTGCTTTGCTATCTCGCCAGTCACCCACAACAGGTGGTTGACCGTGACACGCTCGTTTCCGTGCTCTGGCCCCGGGTCATCGTCAATGAGAATTCCCTCACTCGCGCAGTGTCGGAATTGCGCAAACTGCTGACCCTTGAGTCCAGCCCCGAGCTGGTCTACATCGAGACCATACCCAAGCGGGGCTACCGGCTCTGCC
Organism: uncultured Pseudohongiella sp.; assembly: GCA_964438455.1. Classification (GTDB taxonomy): domain Bacteria; phylum Pseudomonadota; class Gammaproteobacteria; order Pseudomonadales; family Pseudohongiellaceae; genus UBA9145. The sequence goes on along the minus strand of CAYTLI010000033.1, from coordinate 6,579 downwards.
CGGAAGTTCGCCCCGATGTGGCCAGTAATGCAAACGAAGCCGTTACAGTATCCCCCGCCGAATTCGACGCAATATTGCGCGTGCCGCAGGCCTGGCAGCAGGCGCGTGGCTCAGCGGTAGCCGCCCTGTGCCTGGCACTGGCCCTGGCTTTTCTGCTGCAGACCAGCGCAACAGACAATCAGGCGACCCCTTTCAGCCAGGATCTGTCGACTCTCGCCATGGGCGATGAACTGATTTATTCGCCTGCAGAGCAACAACTGCGCGATGAGATCGTGCTGAGCAATGCGGTCGATGCCGATTCAGCGGAGACGGATAGCAAGACCACCCCTGTTGTTGATCAGGACGGAGAGCGCTTTGCCTTTATCGAATACGATCACACGGGTTCGACGCTCTACCTCGGAGAAGTAGATTCCAGCTTCGATCCTGTACCGGTATTCAACAGCAGGGATACGCTTTATAACCTGGCCTGGTCACCACTGGAAGATTCCCTGCTGTTTGCCAGCAAGCCTGCCCTGACCACTACTGCATGGTTCGATCGTGAAGTGAAAGCGCAGTCGAAACTGTATTCGTTCGACCTTGAGTCTTTTCGACTGAGCCTGCTGGTTGAACAGGTGCCTTCTACCAACCCAGCCAGTGAAGGCGAGTTAAGTCTCACGTAGGGATTTTAGACACTCTCTCACCGGAGCTACATCGCGTGGCTCATTGGTCCCACAATCGTGGAAAGGTAGGCCGTTGTCACCAGTAACAGCAGTGCGACGGCCATCTCAAGCTTGACCGAAGTACAAAAACTCATACTCGACCCTGTTCGCTCCAGCTCCGGCACCAGTCGCAATCGATTCAGTGCGGCAATACCTAACAAGACGATAACCAGCAGCAGTTTAATCAATAGACTGCGCCCGTAGCTGGTTTCAATAAGCTCTACCGGTTCGTGGATGAGATTAATCAGCATCAATAAGCCTGCGGCGATCAGGGCAATAACCAGCGCAATTGCATGGTCACCAAATCGCTTGAGACTCATTTGCACAGCGGAGAGCTCATTTCCCCTGGCAATTTGCAGCAAGGGATAGAGCGCGCCAATCCAGTAAGCGAAGGCAATGAAATGAAATGCCAGTGCCAGTTGCACTTGCAGACCGAGCACGGAAACGTGGCCGCCAAAACGAAAGCTGTACAGAATAAGCAGAAAACCCAATGAGACGCCGAGCAAGTTGTACAGGTAGAAACGTGCTGAAGGTGCACTGGTCAATTGCATACACAGGCGCAATTGCAATGCCGATGCCACAATGATCAATACAAAACCTACCAGGCGATAGAGACTCAGATCTCCAAGGGCGGTGTCCAACAGAATCTGGGCCATCGTCCAATCAAACGCAGCAGCAATCCCTGCGTTATTGACCAGACCCACCTGTACCAGGAAATTTACAATAACAGCATTGAATCCCAGCAAGCCACCGATCAGTTGATAGCTCAGTATCTGACTGGCGATACGACGACTGCCATCACCATAGAGCCATAAACTTACACTGCCTCCGAAAGCGGAGGCAGCACCGATATAGAAAAATAACTTACAGACCAGGCTGGCGACTTCCCAGGCATTGGGAATCGGCGACATATCCATGACTCGTACCTGGCCTGATGAGCTCCGTGGCTAACTCAGATCAGGGAGCGGAGTTGGCAGTAGCGGGGTCGACAGTGAAGCTAAAAGAGTTGGAAACAGTATGCCCATCGGCGCCGATGGCCGCCCAATTGACCGTGAACTTACCAGCCTGCATACCCGGTGTCTGAACCACGAACTCGGCAACCGCTTCGCTGGAGGGCTTGAAGGATGTGGTCATCGCCTTCTCACCGGCCATCAGCTCAAGCTTGACCAGGCGAACCGGACCATTAAAGACCAGGGAAATTTCACTGGGTGCAGCGTTGACCGTCGCTGCGTCCCCGGGGGTCGATGTTTTCAGCGCGGTATGGGCACTGGCCACGCTGGCAAGGAATCCCAAAAGCACCGCTGCGACGGTAGATTGAAACAGTTTCATAGCTAAATACTCACATTTATCTGGTGAATGCCTGGACGAAATTATCGCAGTACAGTCGGATAATGCCCAGCGATTACTGGGCTCACAAATGCGACATTTCGTCACAGGATGTAGCAGGGAAATCAGGCGAACAAGTTACCAGGCGGCTAAGACTTGCGCTGCCAAACCTTCTTCCTGGGCGACATATTGATTTCGTCGATTACAGTGCCCGGGCGCATCTGCAATATATCCAGTACTAATCGAGCCACATCCCCTGGCTCAATCGCATTGTCTTCATCCGCACCGGGCTCGAATTGCAAAGAGTCGAAGAAAGGGGTTCTTACGGCACCGGGATTGATTAGCGCAACACGCACCGGAGAGCTGGCACATTCCTCGCGCAGTGCCTGGCTGAATCCGCGAATAGCAAATTTTGATGCGCAATACACACTCCCCTGCTGTGCGCCACGCAAGGCTGCCTCAGAGCCGATGAAGACGATGTCGGAATTGCGCGATTGAGACTTCAAGCGCGGCAGTAAAGTACGGGTAAGCAGCACCGGCGACAGGGTATTGAGATTAAACACGCTACTGATGTCTTGACGTGACAGCTGTTCCAGGTGTCCCATTTTGCCAATTCCTGCATTATTCACCAAGCCCCTGACCTCTCCGTCAACAGAGCTCAGAATGCGGACAAATTGCTCACCAAGCTCATCCGGGTCGCTGAGATCCAGAGTTTCTTTGCGGAACAGTGGATGATCGAGATCACACTTGGCGAAATCTCGCCCCAGACCAATAACCGGGTACCCTGCCTGCACCAATAAATGGCTTGTTGCGAGACCAATACCCGAACTTGCTCCGCTGACGATAACCGTCCCTTCAATTGCATCCATCTCTCTATTTCTCCTGCACGACCCTATGCACAGCGATAATAACTTTCCCGATTGACGTGGTTAAACAATAAAGTCTCGAGCTGCCCGAGCAGATCACTTTCTTCATATTCAAGGCTGATCAACCCACCCTTTTCGCTGGTCTCCCGCGCCAGCAAAGGCTCGTCAGGATAGAGTTTCACCATACGCTTGTAATAGTTCTGCGGCAATCGAAACTCTCCAAGACTACAGGAATGCAAGCTGACCGCATCAAGCTTGCTGAAGATAGTGTCGAATAATTCCGCATAGTCAGCGAGCGTTGTTGCGCTGGCAATCACCGGTTCGAATCGTAGTGCCACGGGCCAGCCGGATTTTTGCAGACGGACCAGTGCTTCAATTCGCTTGTCGATCGCAGGCACCTTGTGCTCCAGCTGCTCCGCCACGGACCGGGGAGAAAAACTCATGGCGATCACACAGTTTTTTAGCGCATCCCGTTCGAGGAGAAAGCGCACCTGAGTACTCTTGGTTCTAATCTCCAGGCTGGCATCTGGCAATTCGGCAAACAGGGGAAGGTAGTAGTCAACAAATCGACTTACCGGCTCCAGAGCCAGGCTGTCACAGTCATAACCACTGTAGAACACCACAGGCTCGGGTGAAGACAGCGCAGTATTCCTGATGTCCGCCGCAAAATCCTCATAGTTAACAAACAGTACGTAGTTGGCCGACCGATACATGCCCTGAAGAAAGCAGTAACGACAATCATAAACGCAGTTGAGCATGTGCGAGAAATAGTAGCCCCTGCCCTGCCTGCTGGCGTTGTCTTCCGCATCCGGATCCAGCAAGTGCTCAAATCCGTAACCGGGCGGCGTCGGCAACACCTTATGGCCATGCTTGGCAGCAAGGATCAGTGCAGGCTGCTGCTTCTGCAAACGAAAATTCTGGCGATTGCGATTGAATATTTCCCCGTACTGTTCGATGTGGATAACCGGCAAAGAGTCAAAGCGCAGCAAGATCGATTGCACCCGTGGTAGCTCTTGCACTTCCCGCTCAACATAGATGGCAGAGAACATCGGGCTTAATAGGCTATCTGGCGCAGCCTTGATTGCAGGCTGCTGATAAGTTGACGACTGTCGGAGGCAGACTCAATAAGGGGGTGAAGCTCATGCTGCCGATCGAGGGCATAGAATCTCTGCAACAACCTGCGCAACTGTGATTGCTGCGTCACACTGAGATGCACACTGGAAACAATCGATTTCAATTCATCCGGTTCCGCTATAATCCCCTCGAAGCTATGCTGTAGTTGCAGCATTTCTTCTACCAGCTGCTCGATTTGGTCACAATTCTCTGCAAGCACTTCCATGACTCGCTGCGCTGTTACAGTGCCAGCATCCTGCTCCGCATTGTCCGAGATGATCTTGAAGCACTGGATTAATTCCAGCGTAGTATATTGTTTCGCAGCCGAGTAAAAACCGAAGGCCTCCATGTCATAAGCAACGTTTGCGGGAAACGCAAACTCCGGCTCATCGACTGTGTGCAACTCTCCAGAGAGGAACGAGGACGCAAGCAGCACCGGATAAGCAACCGCCCCATCACGGCGCTGAACGATCTTGTTTGCCAATAGTGCTTCTCCTATAGAGAGACTCTGATGACCCGCTATTCCGATATTTAGCCAGGCAGCACCGGTATTGTCAGGCTCCATTTCTGCGAGATGGTTCACTGCCCTGGCACTGGCCTCACACCCCTCGCCACTAATGATCAGTTGTACACCAGGATTGTTCTTGTAAATTGCTGGATCTTTGGAAACCTGATTCAGCTCGAACAACCTGACCAGAGGCTTCGCTTCCAGCTTGTGCGCCACCACCAGATTAAGCCTGACTGACATCACTCACCTCAAAACGCTGCAGCAGACTTTCACAATATGCCAGCAGCTCCTGATTACCTTTTTTCCTGGCACCTGTAACCAGAATGCGACACTTCTCTTTTAGTTCAGCCAGCGCTTCTGAACGCCTGTCGGGAGTGTCGTCAAGCAAGTGTGAATCAAGCAGCTTCGCCAATGACTCAACACGAAACCTGTCCATCCCCCAGTGTTTTCTGGACAGTTGATCGTCGTGACCACCATATTTTCGCAGTAAAGGCTCATCTACGTAATGCACATCATATTGACTGCAGACCCGCAACCACAAGTCGTAGTCCTCGCAGGCAGGCAAGGATTCATCGAAGCCCCCAAGTTCATTGAAGAGCGCGCGATCAATTAATGCTGCGGAGGGCGAGACTGCACACAAACGCAGGCATTGGCTGAAGATATCGCCGCCGGCCTTACGATGTTTATTCATTGGATTCACTCTGCGGCCATTGCGAATCCAGATTTCATCGCAATGAACCAGGCACGCAGCATCCTGCTCCTCGATCACACTTAACTGACGTTCCAGCTTTTGTGGCAACCACTCGTCATCGGAATCCAGAAACGCAATCCAGCGGGCGCTGGTGTTTTTTACGCCAAGATTACGCGCAGCGCTTACACCTTTATTTTCCTGAACAACAAACCGGACATCAGGATAGAGCCTGGATAATGTTTCAGTGGTCTGGTCTGTGGAACCATCATCGACAACGCAGACTTCATCAGCCTGCACTGTCTGCGCCAGCACTGAATTGAGGGCACGCCGTAATAATTCGCGACGATTGAAGCTTGGGATAATGACCGCTACTGGCGCCTTGTCATGAACAGGCTGCATTAAAAACAACTACCAGAGGCAGCAAGCTGCTGCGAATTACTGGTACTTGGCCAACTCTTTACGCGCGATGACTCTGCGATGCACTGCATCGGGACCATCGGCGAGGCGCAGGGTACGCTGGCTCGTCCACAGGGATGCCAGGGGGAAATCCTGGGATACACCGGCCGCTCCATGCAGCTGAATGGCCTGATCGATCACCCGCAGCGCCATATTCGGTACCGCTACCTTAATCTGGGAGATAGCATCTCTTGCTGCTTTATTGCCGATAGTATCCATCAACCAGGCTGCCTTCAGCACCAGCAGCCGACACATCTCGATCTCGATCCGGGCGTCGGCAATGATGTCGTAGTTGGCGCCTAACTCAGCCAGGGGTTTGCCAAAGGCTTCTCGATCCAACGCGCGCCGACACATGAGATCGAGGGCTTTTTCGGCAGCTCCGATAGAACGCATGCAGTGGTGAATTCGACCTGGCCCCAATCTTCCCTGAGAGATCTCGAAACCCCGGCCGCGACCAAGAATAATATTACTCTCTGGCACTCGTACATTGTGAAACTTGATATGCATGTGACCATGGGGCGCGTCATCGCGACCAAATACGTGCATCGGTCGCACGACTTCCACGCCTTCTGCATCCATGGGTACCAGAATTTGAGATTGGCGATTGTGTTTTGGCGCGTCAGGATCGGTGACCACCATAACAATCATGATCTTGCAGCGGGCGTCTCCTGCTCCAGAGATATAAAATTTCTCCCCGCTTATCACCCATTCATCTCCTTCGAGGACAGCCCTGGTCGCGATATTGGTCGCGTCAGAGGAAGCCACATCCGGCTCGGTCATGGCGAATGCTGAGCGAATTTCTCCAGCCAGGAGCGGTTCCAGCCAGGCTTTCTTCTGCTCTTCTGAACCGTAACGCTCCAGCACTTCCATGTTGCCAGTATCAGGAGCACTACAGTTCAATGACTCAGATGCCAGACGACT
>CAYTLI010000032.1:15848-19473 GCA_964438455.1 uncultured Pseudohongiella sp. | reverse complement strand
GCGTATCTGGTGGGATCTGGTAAACCCGCATCGGCAAATCCCTGCCGTCGAAATCGACAACTATCGCACACTCCGCAGGCTCGGCCGTCTGCATCAGCCTGGTAACAAGAGACTGTCTGGCTGTAATCCACCCCGAGCTGCTCACCAGTGCGAATAATTTCGGACTTTTTCAGCTGGATCAGCGGTGTCTGCAGTGAGATAGCTCCCCCTTCGACCCCCTTCTTGGTTGCCAGGTTCATCATCTGCTGGAAAGCCTCAATGAATTCCGGCCGGCAGTCCGGGTAACCGGAGTAATCCAGGGAGTTGACACCAATAAAGATCGCATCCGCATCCAGCACCTCGGCCCAGGCCAGGGCGTAGGCAAGAAACACCGTGTTGCGCGCCGGCACGTAGGTTACCGGAATTCCTTCGGTCTCCTGCTCGGGTACATCGATGCCCGCATCAGTGAGCGCAGAACCACCCAGCGCGTCCATACCGAGACTGATTACCTTGTGATCCTTAACTGCAAAAGCATTAGCTACACGCCTGGCCGCGTTCAGCTCGCTGACCGATCGCTGACCATAATCGAAGCTGAGTGCATAACACTCATAGCCTTTGTCGCTGGCTATTGCCAGGCAAGTGGCGGAATCGAGCCCACCGGACACCAATACAATCGCTTTCATCCTATCGGCCCTGCTCCTCTCCCCATAGCAGCTTGTGCAATTGCAGCTGCAAACGAACAGCGAGTTGATCCTTCAGTATCCATTCGGCCAGGTCCCTTGCCGGAAGCTGTTCAAATGAAGGCGAGAACAATATGTCCCCCACCCGGTTCCCCAGATCGAATTCAATCAGTTTGGATTTTGACCACTGGTAGTCATTTTGGTCGCAGATTACAAACTTCACCTGGTCCTTACGCTCGAGCAAGGCGAGATTGTCCAGCAGATTTCGTTCTGACTCGCCGGAAGCTGGAGTCTTCAGATCCAGCACGATCGACACGCGCCGATCGACGTCTTTGACTGGCATCGCGCCGCTCGTCTCCAAGGATACGGACAAGCCTTTATCACACAGTGCGCTCAGCAGTGGCTGACAGGCTGGCTGGGCTAGTGGCTCACCGCCGGTGACAGTGACATGGTCACAATTGTAGCGCCCCACTTCTTCGACAATTTCCTGCAAGGACATTTGCTGCCCGCCTTCAAATGCATAGGCAGTATCACAGTACTGACAGCGCAGCGGGCAACCGGTGAGTCGTACAAACACCGTGGGAATACCAACGGTGCGAGCTTCCCCCTGCAGGGAATAAAAGATCTCGGTGATGCGGAGTTGAGAAGCGTGTCGGGGGGTATTCATAACAAGCCTGCCCGGTCCAGGCAGGTATCTCAATAAATGGGGTCGGAGAGATTATTTTGATTAAGAAATAATCTCTCCGACCCCATTTATTTAGTCGAGAGTGAGTAAACGGGTATCAGCCAGGTTGGCGGCACCGGTATTCGGGAAACGGCGCTTGATATCGTTCAGCAGGCGGCGTGCCTGCGGAATATTGCCGAGACCTTCATAGGCTTGCGCCAGACCGTACATGGAATCGGGAAGTTTTGCCGAATCCTGATACTGATTCAGGATGGTTTCATAGGATTCAACCGCCTGGGTATATTGATTCAGATACAGATAAGCCTGGCCTTTCCAGTAGTAGGCGTTGGAAACGAAACGACCCTCAGGATAGATGCTCAGGTACTGATCGAACTCGGCGATTGAACGCTCGAAGTTGCTGTTGATCACCGAGTCATAGGCCATCTGGTAAAGCTGTTGCTCGCTGAGCACGGCAGGTTGCAATGTGCCGCGACCGCTACCCGTATTGCGCGTGCTTCTGGTCACAGCAGGGGCGCTGGTGCCGGGAGCAGCGGTGTTGTTATTGAGAGTTTCAATATTGGCTCTTGGGGCTGCCGTCGAAGAAATCGCAGCAGGATTGTCGAGACTGCGTGTTGTCAGGCCGTCAGGGGATGTTGCCGTGCTGGACCCAGGCGAGCTCGATAATGCAGTTGTGCCGGGAGAAACTGGTGCGGCGGAGTTTGTCTCAAGGGATCGCAGGCGTTCGTCCATATCCGTATAGCGACTGAGGGAATCCCGTTGCAGCTTGCGGATCTCGAAACCTTGTTCTTCAACCATGCCACGTAGCGCCTGAAGCTCTGCCTGTAGCTGCTGGTTCTGATCGAGTAGAAGCTGCAGAGCGTCGTTGTTGCCTGACGCCGCAGAGCGGGAAGAGTTCGCCGGAGCCTGGCCCGGGGTAAATCCCTGGGATTCAACCACCGAACCTGTTCCCTGAGCTGACGCCGATGCTGCAAACAAGCTGAAAGCAGGTGCAACAACTGAGGCTATGACAGCTCTGGGAATCAGTTTCATTTTTTACCTGGCTTACCTTGCGACAACTTCCACACGGCGGTTACGGGCATATGCTGCTTCGGTCTGTGCATTTTGCGCTGGTCGTTCCTCACCGTAGCTGACCACTTCGATCTGGGATCGGGAGGCACCGTTGACGATCAGGTAGTTGAGAATGCCGTTTGCGCGACGCTCGCCCAGGGCAAGGTTGTATTCCCTGGTGCCGCGCTCGTCGGCGTGACCTTCCAGACGAACCCGCTTGTTTGGATTGGCCGCGAGGTCGCGCGCATGATAAGTCAAGGTATCGCGATCTTCAGGCTTGAATTCGGCGACATCAAAGTCAAAGTAGAACACAGTCTGGCGCAAGGCATTCTGTGCACGAATCTGTTCCTGGCTGAGTTGGCCGCTACTGGAACCAGCACTCGATGTGGCTGAGCTGCCAGAGCTACTACTTGAGGCTGAATTGGCGCCGGAATCGGCTCCTTCGTCGGTCTCGCTAGTGGAGCTGCACGCTGCCAGGGCAAATAGCGAAATGACCAACAGGCCTGCTTTAAGAAATCGGTTTAGTTGTATTGCCACTCTTTAAGTCCTCCAAGAACTAGATCGTGATTGCTTGCGAAAGCATCAGGTTTTTTGTGTTTAATTAAAGAACGGAGACCAGGCCGGTTCCCGCACGTCGCCCTGCGAAGATGGTAAACGGAACTTCACTCGGCCGTCAATGGATACGGCGTCCAGGACCCCACGCCCGGCGAACTTGGTTGCATACATGATCATGCTGCCATTCGGTGCCACACTGGGCGACTCGTCCAGGGAGGTATCGGTCAGCGTGATCACTCTCAGGGTCTCCACATTCAGAATCGAAATCTGGTAATTAGGATCCTGCCGGGTTTCCCTGCGCACATGCACCAGATTGACCCCATCCGGCAAGAATCTGGCCTTCATACACTGGAAGCAGTCATAGGTCAGGCGTTCCACATCAAATGAGCTGCCACCTACGGTCATCTGGTATATCTGGGGTTGGCCCGTACGGTCGGACATGAACACGATGGATCGACCATCGGTTGTCCAACTGGGCTCGGTATCGATAGACGGATGATTGGTAATCCTGATCAATTCGTTCGACACCAGGTCCTGAACGTAGATCTCCGGATTACCATCCTTGGAAAGTACCATGGCAAGCTTGCTGCCATCGGGAGAAAACACCGGCGAGCTGTTGATGTTCGGGTAGTTGGTAATCTGCCGGCGTTGCCCTGTGGCGATGTTCTGGGTGTAGATT